>JBJOKP010000373.1:0-3855 GCA_046046045.1 Pseudomonadota bacterium
CCGCCTGGTCACAGGCCGCGTTCGATGCCAAGACCATGGCCGAGGCCATGAAGGCGCTGGGTGCCGGTGCGCCCGTCGAAAGCAGGGATGTGACGCTCACCGGCCCGGACATCGCCGAGAACGGCGCAGTGGTACCGGTCGGTGTGTCCACCAACCTGCCGGGTGTCAAGCGCTTGCTGGTGATGGTGGAGAAGAACCCGAGCATCCTGATTGCAGCCTTCGACGTCACCGACGCGGTCGAGGCCAGCTTCTCCACCCGCGTGAAGATGGGCCAGTCGTCCAACGTCTACGCTGTGGCCATCATGGCCGACGGCAAGGCGCTGTTCTCGGGCAAGGAAATCAAGGTCACCCTGGGCGGCTGTGGTGGATGAGACGGGACGACCGGGCCTGCAGGCCCGGCCGTGGAGGGCTCGCGCCTGCAGCTCTCAACCCTCTGATCCCGTCCCATCCTCCCCTGCATCGAAGGAAACTCCATGGCAGATCCCATGCGCATCCGCGCCCAGGCCGCAGGCGACAAGTGCACCGTGCGCGTCCTCATGAGCCACGAAATGGAAACCGGCCAGCGCAAGGACAGCGCGGGCAAGGTCATCCCGGCCTGGTTCATCCAGGAAGTCAGTGCCACCCACAATGGCAAGGCGGTGATGAGCGCCCAGTGGGGCCCGGCCGTGTCGAAGAACCCCTTCCTGCAGTTCGTGGTCAAGGGTGCCAAGGCCGGCGACAAGATCGTCATCACCTGGACCGACAACAAGGGTGACAAGCGGACCGACGAGGCCACGGTATCCTGACCGAAGGCCGTGCCACCGGCGGTCCGTTCGCCGTGCAGACTCCAACTCCATGACCCACGCCATCCTGACCGACGAACTCGACCTGCTCGCCGCCCTGGTGCCGCTGGATGGCCAGCGCGTCATCGAACTGGGCTGCGGGGCGGCGCGGCTGGCGCGCAGCCTGCTGCAGCGGCATCCGGGCAGCACGGTGGTGGGGTTGGAGGTGGATGACCGCCAGCACGCCAAGAACCTGGCCGATCCCGCGCCCGGCCTTGCCTTCGTGGCGGCCGGGGCGCAGGCCATCCCCTTCGACGACGGCCGCTTCGACCTGGCCCTGATGCTCAAGTCCCTCCACCACGTGCCGCTGGCGCTGATGGACCAGGGTCTGGCGGAGGTGGCGCGGGTGCTGCGCCCGGGTGGCCACCTCTATGTCTCCGAACCGGTCTACGCCGGGCCGATGAACGAGGTGATCCGTCTCTTCAACGATGAAGGCACGGTGCGGGCCGCAGCCCAGGCGGCGGTCGACCGTGCGCTGGCCGACGGCCACTACGAGGCGGTGGCGGAGCGGCGTTTCGACATGCCGGTGCACTTTGCCGACTTCACCGACTTCGAGCGGCGCATGATGCGGCCGACCTACGCCGACCATCACATCGACGACAGCCTGCTCGCCCGTGTTGCTGCCGCCTATGCTCCCCACCAGGGCGCCGACGGTGCGCACTTCACCCGGCCGATGCACGTGCGCCTGCTGCGCCGCGTCGGGTGAGCCCGGTCGCCGGGCCGATCCGCATCTGGGCCACGAAGGCAAGCCCGCACACCCTGGCCACCTCGGCTGCGCACCTGCTCGGACTGTCGCGATGACCCAGCCTGCGCCTCACGCCCCCGCGCTCGGCAGCCTGCTGGTGGCGCTGCAGTTCGGCCTGCTTGCTGCGCTCGGCCTGCTGGCCGGGCTGGCCTGGCGCCAGGCGGGTACGGCCCCCATGCCTGCCAGTACCCTGCCGCTCGATGCCCTGCTGCTGGCCGGTGTGTCGATGGCCCTGGGATTGTGGGCGCTGGCCTGCAACCGGCCAGGCAACTTCCATATCCGACCCCTGCCCAAGACCGACGGTGCCCTGGTGCAGCACGGCCCCTATCGCTGGATCCGCCACCCGATGTACACCGCGCTGCTGCTGCTGGCCGCTGCCATCGTGCGGCTGACCGCGTTCGCCGCCGGGGCCGGTGCAAGTGTCGTCAGCCTCGCAGGTCTTCCCGTGGGCACCTGGGCGGTGCTGTGCTGGGCGGCGCTGCTGGGTGTGCTGGTGCTGAAGGCACGGGTCGAAAAGGTCGCCCTGCGCCTGCACCACCCGGGCTACGCCGCCTACTGCGAGCGCAGCCGGCGCTTCCTGCCCGGCCTGTGGTGACGCTGCCGGTACCCGCTGCCACGCCGCGCCCACGCCGCGGTGACACGGCGCGACGCCGCCGGCCGGCCGCCCCGATCCATACCGTACTGACCTGATCTGGCCATCCACCCCGGAGCACACATGAACGACGAATTGTTGCGCGCGATCGATGCCGACGACCTGAGCGCCGTGCAGGCCCTGGCCTCCCCGGAGCGGCTCGCTGCCACCGATGCCCAGGGCGGCACCGCGCTGATGCGGGCCGCGCGCCAGGGTCGGCTGGCCGCAGTGCAGACCCTGCTCGCGGCCGGTGCGGCGGTCGATGCCCGGGATGCGCGCGACTACACCGCCCTCTTTCACGCCTGCCACGACGCAGAGGCCGATCTGGGCCACCCTGAGGTGGTGCAGGCCCTGCTTGACGCCGGCGCCGACAAGGAGGCCTGCATCGGCTTTGGTGTGCGACCGCTGATGTACGCGGCTGGCACCGGCGAGGCTGCGGTGGTGCAGGTGCTGCTGGCCGCCCGTGCCGATCCGCTCGCGCGCAACGAGGTGGGCCGCACCGCGCTGATGATGGTCAAGGACCGCGACTACGTCGATGTGATCAACCTGCTGCACGAGGCCGAGACCGAACTCGGCGCCTCGGGCTGCAATACCCGCAACGCCCCCGACATGCAGGTGGTGACCTTTCTCAAGCCGGGGCAGCGCCTGGGTTGAAGCGGCTGCACCACCTGTGTGCGACCACAGGCCCTGCGCCTGAACAGCCTTCAGAGGCGCCCCAGGCGTGCCCTCAGCGTCGTCACATCCTGAACATCACCCTTGCACAGCTATGAGCACCATCCTCGATCCCGATGCAACCATCGCCTGCCCGCACTGCCACAAGACCAACCGTGCTGGCGGCGGAGACCTGGTTCAGGCCCATTGCGGCAGCTGCGGCGAGCCGCTCTTCGATGGCCACCCGGTGGCCCTGACGGCGCAGACCATCGACCGACATCTGGCCAACTCGGACACGCCCGTGGTGGTGGACTTCTGGGCACCATGGTGCGGTCCCTGCCGGGCCATGGCGCCGGTCTTCGAGCGCGCCGCACGCGAACTGGAGCCGGGCTGGCGCTTCGCCAAGGTCAACACCGACGAGGAGCAGGTTCTGGCCGGTCGCTATCAGATCCGCGGCATCCCCACCGTGGCCATCTTCAAGCAGGGCCGCGAGGTGGCGCGCACCAGCGGCGCCATGGACGCCGCGCGTTTCACAGCCTGGCTGCGTACCTACGCCTGAGCGTCTCCGGCACGTCCGCAGCCGCCCACCACCGTGACCCGCTACACCGATCTGCTGGCCCGGGCGCGTCTGCGCGTGACCGAGCTCATGCCCTGGGATCTGGCCCAGGCACTGGCTGGCGCCACACCGCCGCTGGTGCTGGATGTCAGGGAACCGGCCGAGGTGGCTGCTGCCGCCATCGCGGCGTCGCTGCACGTGCCGCGCGGCCTGCTTGAGGCCGCCTGTGAATGGGGTTACGACGACACCGTGCCCGCCCTGGTGCAGGCGCGCTCACGGCCGGTGGTGGTGGTGTGCCGCTCGGGCAACCGTTCCTTGCTGGCAGCCGCGCTGCTGCAGGATCTGGGCTATGCCGACGTGCGCTCGCTGCGCACGGGGGTGCGCGGCTGGAACGATGCCGAATTGCCGCTGGTGGACGGCGACGGCCAGCCGGTTGACCCCGACACCGCCG
>JBJOKP010000374.1:0-3847 GCA_046046045.1 Pseudomonadota bacterium
CGGGTCGGGGCCCACCCCTGGGTCGCCCCGGGGCGGCACTTGCGCGAAACGGCTAACGGCGCGCGGAGGGCCTTCCTAGCATGGGTTGATGCCGGTCGACGCCTCCATTGCCCCGTCCCCCGCTGCGCTGCCCCTGGGCCTGCGCAGTGCCAGCGATCTGGCTCGGGCCCTGCGCCGCGGCGAGATCAGCTCGGCCGCCCTGCTCAAGCACTACATCCAGCGGGTCGAGCGCCTCGATGGCCAGGTGAATGCCGTGGTGGTGCGCGACTTCGAGCGCGCCCGCGCCCGCGCGGCCGAGGCCGATGCCGCCCTGGCCCGCGGCGTTTGCTGGGGCCCGCTGCACGGCCTGCCCATGACGGTGAAGGAAAGCTTCGACCTGCCCGGCCTGCCCACCACCTGGGGCTTTGCCGAGCAGCGCGGCAACCTGGCCAGCCGCCCGGCCGTGGCGGTGGACCGGCTGCAGCAGGCCGGCGCCGTCATCTTCGGCAAGACCAATGTGCCCGTGGCCCTGGCCGACTGGCAGAGCTTCAACCCGGTCTACGGCACGACCAACAACCCCTGGCACCTGGGCCGCACGCCAGGCGGCTCCTCGGGTGGCTCGGCCGCGGCCCTGGCGGCCGGGCTCACCGGCCTGGAGATCGGCAGCGACATCGGCTCCTCCATCCGCAACCCGGCGCATTACTGCGGCGTCTACGGCCACAAGCCCACCTGGGGCGTCTTGCCCATGGCCGGCCACGAGCTGCCGGGCATGGAGGCCATCGACAGCCTGGACATCGCCGTGGCCGGCCCCCTGGCCCGCAGCGCCGCCGACCTGCAGCTGGCCATGGACGTCTTGTGCAGCCCGCTGCAGAGCTATTCGCCCGTGCACGGCTGGCAGCCGGTGCGCTGGCGCGATGCCGGCCTGGCGCCGCGCCAGATGCGCGTGCTGGTGCTGACCGATGACGCCCAGGCCCGCTGCGACAGCAGCGTGCGCAGCCAGCTGCTGGCCCTGGCCGCCTTCCTGCGCGCCCAGGGGGTGGCGGTGAGCGAGCTGGGGGCGGCCGAGGTCGACCATCCGGACCGCCCGGTCAACAGCCTGGAGCACTTCCGCACCTTCATGCACCTGCTGCGCGCGGCCACCGGCGCCCACCTGGGTGATGCCGACTGGGCCGCGGCGCGCCAGACCGCCGAGGCCCTGGCGCCCGGGCGCGACGACTTCATCGCCTGGCACTGGCGCGGCAATGCCGCCGCCCACCGCGACTGGGTGCATCACGACGAGGCGCGTGCCCGCCTGCGCCGCCAGTGGGCCACCTTCTTCGAACGTTTCGACCTGGTGATCTGCCCGGTGGCGACCACGCCGGCCTTCCCGCACATGCAGACCGGCATGCGCTGGGAGCGCATGGTGCAGGTCGACGGCCAGGACCAGCCCAGCACCGATTCCCTCTTCTGGGCCGGTTATGCCGGCCTGTGCGGCCTGCCGGCCACGGTCGTGCCGCTGGGCCTGTCGCAGCAGCCGGAAAGCTCCGGCCTCCCGGTGGGCGCCCAGCTCATCGGCCCAGTGCTGGGCGACCCGGTCTGCCTGCGTTTTGCCGCCTGGCTGGAACAGGCCTACCGCGGCTTCCAGCCGCCGCCGCTGGCCCTGGGTGCCTGAGGCCCTCGGGTCGCCCGCCGTCCCCTCACCCTTGTTGTTGTTGCCGCTGATGTTGTTGTCGCTGCTGTTGCCGTTGAACCTGCCTTGATCACCCTGCCCTGATCCGCCACCTGCCACCCCGAGGAGAACACCGCATGAGCCCCATCCGCCCTGATCGCCGCCGTACCCTGGCCCAGCTCGGCGCCCTGGCCGCCGTCGGCGCCACGCCCCTGCTGGTGCAGGCCCAGGCCGGCAAGCCCATCGTCATCGGCCTGCCGCTGGCGCAGAGCGGCCCGGCTGGGGTGGCCGACCATGCGGACTACCTCAACGGCGCCAAGCTGGCGGTCAAGGAGATCAATGCCGCGGGCGGCGTCAAGACGGCAGCCGGCAGTCGGCCCATCGAGCTCAAGGTCTTCGACCTGGACATGATGACGCCCGAGGGCAACCAGGCCTCCTTCCGCAAGGTGGTCGATGCCAAGGTGCAGGCCATCGGCTCGCCCTTCACCATCATCCCCATCCCGGCCATGGAAGCCGCGGCCCGCTACGGCGCGCCCTACCTCAACGGCAACACATCCATCGTCACCGTCAACGAGGTCAAAAAGAACCCGAAGAAATACGGCCACATGTTCCAGATGGACCCGGACGAGACCTACTACGGCGCCGGCTTCCCCATCTTCCTGGAACAGCTGCAGGCCTCGGGCGCCTGGAAGCCCACCAACAACAAGGTCCACATCGTCACCGAGCAGCTGGCCTACACCCAGAACATCACCAAGAGCGCGCAGGAGCACTTCAAGAAGCGCGGCAAGTTCGAGGTGGTCAAGGTCACCAACATCCAGTTCCCGGTGCAGGACTGGGGGCCCGTGCTGCAGGAGCTCAAGAAGACTGGCGCGGGCGTGCTGATGATCAACCACTGGGTGGCCGCCGAGCTGGCCGCCTTCAGCAAGCAGTTCGCCGCCAACCCGGTGCCCGGCGCCCTGGTCTACCTGCAATACGGCCCGTCGCAGCCCGAATACCTCACCCTCGCCGGCCCGGCTGCAGAAGGCTTCATCTGGGGCACGGTCTACGGCGTCTATGCCGACAAGCAGGGCCAGGCCTTCCGCGACAAGTACAAGGCCGAATACCTCAAGAACGGCGGCGTCATGGGCCTGGCCTACACCGGCGGTGGCTACGACACGGTGCACCTGCTGGCCAAGGTCTGGGCCAAGGTGGAGCCGGAGAACTTCGCCGCCGTGAACGCCGAGCTCAAGAAGACCACCTACCGCGGCGTCAACGGCATGTACAGCTTCGCCAACGCCGAGCAGGCGCCCCTGCACTATCCCCTGCAGACCCAGAAGCTGGAGGAGGGCATGGCCCACCTCTTCGTGCAGGTGCAGGGCGGCCAGCACCGCATCATCTCGCCCGATGCGGTCAAGGAAGTGGCCTTCAAGCCCGCACCCTGGATGAAGTGATGGCAGTGACGGCCGGCACCTCCGCTCAGCCTGTGGCCCTGTTCGCCTGCCGCGACCTGGCGATGGACTTCGGCACGCGCCGCGTGCTGGAGGGCGTCTCGCTGCAGGCCCGTGCGGGCGAGGTGCTGGGCGTGGTCGGCCCCAACGGTGCCGGCAAGACCACGCTGTTCGAGTTACTGAGCGGCCGGCTGCGCCCGGTGGCCGGCCAGGTCTTCCTCGACGGCCAGGACGTGACGGCGCTGAAGATCCACCAGCGCGCCCGCCTGGGCATTGCCCGCACCTATCAAAGCCCGGTGGTGCCCGAGGCGCTCACGGTGGGCGAGGTGCTCAAGGCGGCGCGCCAGGCCTTTGAACCCTATCTCACCGCCCACCATGCCGAATGGGCCGCGGCGCGGGTGGGCCTCGCCGTGTCACACGGCGTGCTGGCCGGCTCGCTGGGTACGCTGGACCGCCGCCGCCTGCTGCTGGCCTGTCTGCTCATGCGCCGCCCACGCGTGCTGCTGATGGATGAACCCGCGGCCGGCCTGATCGATGCCGAGATCGACGTCATCGACGGCATCGTCGACACGCTGGCGCGCGAACTCGGCATGGCCGTGCTGCTGGTCGAGCACCGCCTCGAACTGCTGGCCTCCATCGCTGACCGCGTGCTGGTGCTCGATGCCGGCCGGCCCATCGCCGAGGGTTCGCCCCACACGGTGTTCGACGAACCCCAGGTCCGAGCTGCCTACTTCGAAATCGGCAGCGAGGCCGCGCACGCATGAGTGACGCATTCACCTCAGTGCCGAGCGAG
>JBJOKP010000375.1:0-3841 GCA_046046045.1 Pseudomonadota bacterium
TGAGTCTTTCCTTTCAGTCCACGGTTGTCGGTGCGCTTGCGCGGCTTGGCCAGGGTGGCTGTGGGCCGTGATGCAGTGCACGTTTGAGATGCGAAACCCTTTGTACCCGCGCTTGTTTTGCATGTCTAGAGTGCGTCCTTAAGTGCATACACTCATAGCAACAATCCGTAGTGCTGGAAAGCAACAGAGTTTCCGATTCAGTTCTTCGGGGTACTTGTCATCTGATTGCAATGGCTGTATTCGGTGAAGGTGGTGGGGCGCAATGGTTTTCGTTCATCTTTCGAAAATCGATCGATGTTGCCGCGCAGCAAAATGAAAAACCCCGCACGTGGCGGGGTTTGATAGGTTGATCTGCGTGAATGACCGTGGCGAATGGGTACTTATTCCATCTTCATGTCATACCGTCGATGCGGGCTGGGAAATCTGATCCTTGGAAACTCAGTCGGCGTCCTGGAAGGCTTCCTCGCGCTTGCTGCGGATGCTGGGGAGGGCGACGACCAGGATCATGAGGGCGGCTGCCGCCAGCAGTCCTGCCGATAGGGGCCGAGTCATGAAGGTGGTCCAGTCGCCGCGCGACAGCAGCAGGGCGCGTCGCAGGTTCTCTTCCATCATGGGCCCCAGGATGAATCCCAGCAACAGCGGCGCGGGTTCGCACCCCAGCTTGTAGAAGACGTAGCCGATGATGGAGAACAGGGCGGCCATGAACACGTCGAAGTTGTTGTTGTTGAGCGTGTACAGGCCGATGCTGCAGAAGGTGACGATGGCGGGGAAGAGGAAGCGGTAGGGGACGGTCAGCAGCTTGATCCAGATGCCGATGAGCGGCAGGTTGAGGATGATCAGCATGAGATTGCCGACCCACATGGAGGCGATGAGGCCCCAGAACAGTTGCGGGTTGCTGGTCATCACCTGCGGGCCAGGCTGGATGCCCTTGATCGTCATGGCGCCCACCATCAGCGCCATCACGGCGTTGGGCGGGATGCCCAGGGTCAGCATGGGGATGAAGCTGGTCTGGGCGCCTGCGTTGTTGGCGGCCTCGGGGCCGGCCACGCCACGGATGTTGCCCTTGCCGAAGGCGACCTCGCCGGCGGACATCTTCATCTTCTTCTCGACGGTGTACGCGGCAAACGAGGCCAGCAGCGCGCCGCCTCCTGGCAACACGCCGAGCAGCGAGCCCAGCGAGGTGCCGCGCAGCACGGCGGGGGCCGCGTTCCTGAAGTCCTGCACGGTGGGCCACAGGCCCTTGACGTCCTTGGTGAAGACCTCGCGGTGTTCGGCCGGGCGGCCAAGGTTGGCGATGATCTCGCCAAAGCCGAACACGCCCATGGCGATGACGACGAAACCGATGCCATCGGTGAGCTCGGGGATGTCGAAGCTGTAGCGCGGCACGCCGGAGATGACGTCGGTGTTGATCTGGCCCAGCAGCAGGCCCAGGATGATCATGGCGATGGCCTTGATCAGCGAGCCCGAGGCCAGCACCACCGCACCGATGAGGCCCAGCACCATGAGGCTGAAATATTCGGCCGGGCCGAACTTGAAGGCCAGTTCTGTGAGCGGCGGCGCGAAGGCCGCGATGATGATGGTGCCCACGCAGCCGGCGAAGAAGCTGCCCAGGCCGGCAGCCGCAAGGGCGGCACCGGCACGGCCGCTGCGGGCCATCTGGTAGCCGTCGATGGCGGTCACCACCGAGCTGGATTCACCCGGCACGTTGATGAGGATGGCGGTGGTGGAGCCGCCGTATTGCGCACCGTAGTAGATGCCCGCCAGCATGATCAGCGCAGGCGTGGCGTCGAGCGCGTAGATGCTGGGCAGCAGCATGGCGATGGTGGCCACCGGACCCAGTCCGGGCAGCACGCCGATCAGCGTGCCCAGGATGCAGCCGAAGAATGCGTAGAGCAGGTTCTGGAAGGTGAAGGCGACACCGAAACCAAGAACGAGGTTGTTGAGCAGTTCCATGAGGGATCCTTGGGCTCAGGCGCCGATGAAGGTCGGCCAGACCGGAATGGTGAGCTTGAGCCCGAAGATGAACACGACCCAGGAGCCCGCGGTGAGCACGACGCTGTTGATCAACACGTCCTTCCAGTGGAATTCGTCGCCGGCGAGGCTGGCCGTCAGGATGAGGATGGGCAGCGTCATCACCATGCCCAGGCGCGGCAGCACCAGGCCGAACAGGCACAGCGACACGACGATGATGATGAGCGGCTTCCAGGCGAAATGGCCGACCGGTTCGCCATCCTCGGTCTCGATGGTGAGCGATTCGAAGAGGATGAAAGCCCCCAGCAGCGCCAGCATGATGCCCAGGCCGAAGGGAAAGTAGGCCGGGCCGGGACGGGCCGAGCTGCCGAAGCTGTAGTTCAGGGCGCCCCAGGCAAAGCCGAAGCCCACCAGGACGAACATCAGGCCGGACCAGAAGTCCCGCCGGCTTTTGATCTTCACGTCATCTCCTCGTTATGGATGGCACAGACTGGCTGACAGTCTGATGACAGGACGTGAAGATTCTAGGAAGCGGTCCACCGCCGGCCGCTGTGGATTCCACTTAGCAGCGCGACGGCCGAATCGGTGAATGGCCCATCAGATCGGGCCGTTTCCGGAGCGCATGCCTTGGAACGAGGAGGCCGAAGCGGTCTTGTGCATCCGGATTTCCCCTGTTGCGGTGAACCCTGGTCCACCCGGATGCAAAAAAGGCGTCCGGCCTTCGGAACGTGCACCGCGGTGGGGATCAGGGCCCGGTCAGGTCTGCCAGGACGGCGTGGCGCGCAGCACCTCGTCCAGCGTGGTCTGGCCCTGCGCCACCCGTTCGATGCCGGCCAGGCGCAGAGGCCGCAGGCCACCGGCCAGGGCCTGGCGGCGGATGGCCTGGAGGTCGGGCGTCTGGCCGGCCCCGCTGGCATTGGCCTGGCGGATGGTCTCGTCCACCATCAGCAGCTCGAACAGGCCGATGCGGCCGCGGTAGCCCGTGCCACGGCAGGTTTCGCAGCCCACCGCCCGGCAGGCCTGCAGCGGCAGGCTGGCCAGGCCGTCCTGCAGCGCGCCCAGGCCGGGCAGCGCCTGGGCCAGCACGGCCGGGGTCAGGTCGGCATCGGGCGCCTTGCAGTCCGGGCAGAGGCTGCGCACCAGGCGCTGGGCCAGCACGCCGATCACCGTGGCATTGATGAGGTAGGCCGGCACGCCCAGGTCGATGAGGCGGGTGATGGCCGAGGCGGCATCGTTGGTGTGCAGGGTGCTGAAGACCAGGTGGCCGGTGAGGGCGGCCTGCACCGCCATCTCGGCGGTCTCGAGGTCGCGGATCTCGCCCACCATGATGATGTCGGGGTCCTGCCGCATCAGCGCCCGCAGTCCTTCGGCGAAACCCAGCTCCAGGCCGGGCTGGACCTGGGTCTGGTTGAAGGCCGGCTCCACCATCTCGATGGGATCCTCGATGGTGCAGACGTTCACCGCCTCGGTGGCCAGGCGCTTGAGGCTGGCGTAGAGCGTGGTGGTCTTGCCGCTGCCGGTGGGGCCGGTGACCAGGATGATGCCGTGGGACTCGCCCATGAGCTGCTGCCAGCGCCCGGCATCACCGGCATCGAAGCCCAGTTCGGCCACCGGCTTGACGGTGGTCTCGGGATCGAAGATGCGCATCACCAGCTTCTCGCCAAAGGCCGTGGGCAGGGTGGAGATGCGCATCTCCACCTCGCCGCCGCGCGGTGAGCGGGTCTTGATGCGGCCGTCCAGCGGACGGCGCCGTTCCACCACGTCCAGCCGGGCCAGCAGCTTGATGCGGGCGGTCACCGCGGCCATCACGGTCTGGGGCATGGTGTAGACCGTGTGCAGCACGCCGTCGATGCGCAGGCGCACGGCGCAT
>JBJOKP010000376.1:0-3834 GCA_046046045.1 Pseudomonadota bacterium
CCTTGGCGGTGGGGGCGTGCAGCTCGCTGCCGTCTTCCAGCGTGAGGCGGAAGCCGTGGGCACGGATGGCCTCGAGGTTGCGGTTGCGGGCGATGAAGGTGACCTCTTCGCCCGCGGCCGCCAGACAGGCGCCGAGGTAGCCCCCGATGGCGCCGGCGCCGACCACGGCGATCTTCATGATGGGTGACTCCTGCAGTCTTTGTCTGGAGGCTGGATGGGCCCAGGCGGATTCAAGCTCGGGCCGGACGGCCCTCACGGGCGCGGAAATGGTTCTTGAGGGCACCCATCAGCGGCCACACCAGCATGAGGATGGCCAGTCCGGCGATGCTGCCCACCAGGGGATTCGACCAGAAGATGGCCAGGCTGCCCTGGGAGATCAGCATGGCCTGGCGGAAGCTGGCCTCGGCCATGTCGCCCAGCACCAGGGCCAGCACCATGGGCGCCAGCGGGTACTTGAGCTTCTTGAAGAGATAGCCCAACACGCCGAAGACCAGCATCATGGCCACGTCGAACATCGAGCTGTGCACCGTGTAGGCGCCGATGGCGCAGATGGCGATGATGACCGGCGCAATCACCGAGAAGGGCACGCGCAGGATGGCGGCCCAGAAGGGCACGGTGGTGAGCACCACCAGCAGGCCCACCAGGTTGCCCAGGTACATCGAGGCGATGAGGCCCCAGACGAAGTCCTTCTGCTCGATGAAGAGCATGGGCCCGGGCTGCAGGCCCCAGATCAGCAGGCCGCCCAGCAGCACCGCCGCGGTGGGCGAGCCGGGGATGCCCAGGGTCAGCATGGGCAAGAGGGCCGAGGTGCCGGCGGCATGGGCGGCCGTCTCGGGCGCCACCACACCGACGATGTTGCCCTTGCCAAAGCTCTGCGGATCGTCCGCCACGCGCCGCGCCATGCCGTAGCTCATGAAGCTGGCCGGGGTTGCCCCGCCCGGGGTGATGCCCATCCAGCAGCCGATGGCCGTGGAACGCAGAAAGGTCTTCCAGTACTGCAGCAGTTCCTTCCAGGTCTGCAGCACGACGGTGGGGTTGATGCGGGCGCTCTTGCCCTTGAAGGCCAGGCCTTCCTCCATGGTGAGCAGGATCTCGCCGATGCCGAACAGGCCGATCACGGCGATGAGGAAGTCGAAGCCCTTGAGCAGTTCGGGGAAGCCATAGGTCATGCGCAGCTGACCGGTCACCGAGTCCATGCCCACGGCGGCCAGGGCAAAACCCAGCATCATGGAGGCCAGGGTCTTGGCCGGTGGTTCCTTGCTCATGCCCACGAAGCTGCAGAAGGTGAGCAGTTGCACGGAAAAGAACTCCGCCGGGCCGAACTTGAGCGCGAACTTGGCCAGCCACGGCGCGAGGAAAGTGATGAGCAGCACCGCGAACAGCGCCCCCACGAAGCTGGAGGTGAAGGCCGCCGTGAGCGCCTGGGCCGCCCGGCCCTGCTGGGCCATGGGGAAGCCGTCGAAGGTGGTCGCCACGCTCCAGGGCTCGCCCGGGATGTTGAAGAGGATGGAGGTGATGGCCCCGCCGAACAGCGCCCCCCAGTAGATGCAGCTCAGCATGATGATGGCCGAGGTGGGGTTCATGCTGAAGGTGAGCGGCAGCAGGATCGCCACGCCATTGGCGCCGCCCAGCCCGGGCAAGACGCCGATCAGCACCCCCAGGGTGATGCCCACCACCATGAAGCCCAGGTTCTGCAGGCTGAGCGCGACCGAGAAGCCGTGCAGCAGGTTGTTGAGTTCTTCCATGTCGCGGGATTCCTCGCCGGGATGTCAGAAGCCGAGCAGGTGCTCGATCGGTCCCTTGGGCAGGGGCACGAGGAACCAGCGCTCGAAGACCATGAAGATCACCAGCACCACCACCCCTGCGGTGAACAGGGTGGCCGGCAGGCGGTAGCCGCCGTGGCGCAGCATGAAGTACATGATCAGCAGGGCCGACGCGGCATAGATGCCCAGGAATGGGATGGCCGCGGCATAGACCATCATGGGCACGAAGACCGAGACCACCTGGACGATCTGGCTGCGCTCGGCAAACACCTTCGTCGAACGGCCCCAGGTCAGCAGCTGCTTCACCAGGATGAAGCCGCTGGCGCTGCCCAGCAGGAGGCCGATGTAGAAGGGGAAATAGCCTGAACGCGGACCGTCGTCGGCCCAGCCCGTGCCCACGCGCAGGCTGTCGCCGATCACCAGCCCGGCGATCAGCAGCAGCAGCAGGGCCACGGCCAGTTCGGGACCGCGTTCGTTCACGGTGCCAGGCTCGCCGCCCTCGCGGGAGGAATCACTCATGCGTCATCTCCGGGGTAGGACCCGGCACCGCGGGTGCACGGCGCCGGCCATGCGGCAGCCCGGCCCGGGTGATCCGCAGCGGATCACCCGGGCCGGCGCGCGCGCGAGCTCAGTTGGCCAGGAAGCCCGCTTCCTTCATCAGGTTGCGGTGCAGGGTCTCGGCCTGGGTCAGCCAATCCACGTAGTCCTTGCCCGTGAGGCTGGTCTGCTTGAAGGCGCCCTTCTCCATGAATTCTTTCCACTCGGGCAGGGCACGCACCTTCTTGAACAGCTCGATGTAGAAGGCCACCTGCTCGGGCGTCACGCCCGGGGTGGTGAAGACGCCGCGCAGCATCTGGTAGTCCACCGGCACACCGGCCGACTGGCAGGTGGGCAGGTCGCTCCAGGCCTGGGTGGCGGTGAGCTTGGTGGCGTAGGGCAGCTTCTCGTCATCCATCACGCACAGGGCGCGCAGCTTGCCGGCGCGCCAGTGCGATTCAGCCTCGATGGGGTTGTTGACGGTCGAGTCGACATGTTTGCCCACCAGCTGCACGGCCACGTCGCCGCCGCCCTTGAAGGGCACGTAGGTCATCTTCTTGCCGGCCGCCTTTTCCAGCATCACCGTGATGATCTGGTCTTCCTGCTTGCTGCCGGTGCCGCCCATCTTGAAAGTGTTGGGCGCGCCGGCCTTGATGGCCTCGAAATAGGCCTTGGCCGTCTTGTGCGGCGATTCCTCGTTCACCCACAGGACGAACTGGTCGAGCGCCAGCATGGCCACCGGGGTGATGTCCTTCCAGTTGAAGGGCACGCCGGTGGCAAGCGGGGTGGTGAAGAGGTTGGACAGGGTGATGACGATCTTGTGCGGATTGCCCTTGTCGCCCTTGACGTCCAGGAAGCCCTCGGCGCCCGCGCCGCCGGCCTTGTTCACCACCACGATGGGCTGGGCCATGAGCTTGTGCTTGGCCACCACGCCCTGGATGAAGCGGGCCATCTGGTCTGCCCCGCCGCCGGTGCCGGCAGGCACCACGAACTCCACCGGCTTGACTGGCTCCCAGGCCTGGGCCGGCATCCCCAGCAGCACCGCGGCAGCCGCGGCTGCCACGGCCGCCAGGCGGCGCCCCCAAGCGGGCCGGCGCAGCATGGACGGTGGCGGATGGATGCGGACGGCGGCAGGGCTGCTCATGGTGTCTCCTTGATTCAGAGGGAAGTCTCAGGGGTGGCTGGAATGGCGAGGGTGAACGGCTGACGACGGTGGCTCAACCACCCAGGCCGAGCTTGGCGGCCAGGCCGATGCGCTGCAGCTTGCCGGTGGCGCCCTTGGGGATCTCGTCCATGAAGAGGATCTTGGCCGGCACCTTGAAGTCGGCGGCGCGCTGGGCCACGAAGTCCCGCAGCTCGCGCTCGGTGGCGCTCTGACCTTCGCGCAGCACCACGACGGCGGCCACTTCCTCGCCCAGCTTGGGGTGGGGCATGGCGAAGCAGACCACCTGGTTCACGGCGGGGTGGTCCATCAGCAGCTCGTCCACCTCGCGCGGGCTGATCTTCTCGCCTCCGCGGTTGATGCTTTCCTTGA
>JBJOKP010000377.1:0-3831 GCA_046046045.1 Pseudomonadota bacterium
GAACGAACGGCCTGAACGAACGGCATGAACGTCTGGGCTGAAGCTCAGGCCTGAAGCCTCAGGCGCCGATCATCGAATCGGCAAAGGCGTATTGGCCACGGCCAGCCTGCTTGGCCCGGTACATGGCCCGGTCGGCACTGCGCAGCAAGGTGTTGCGGTCCTTGGACTCGTTGCTGAACGCGATGCCTATGCTCACGCCGATGTTGACCGTGCGGTCCCCGATGGTGAACGGCTGTTGCAGGGCCTCGACCATGCGGGCCGCGACGTTTTCGGCGATGGGCTTGTCGGCGTTCTGCAGCACGGCGATGAACTCGTCGCCGCCCACGCGGAACACCACGTCCACGTCGCGGATGCAGTTGCGCAGACGCTCGGCCACCAGCTTGAGCAGGCGATCGCCGGCATGGTGGCCCAGGGTGTCGTTGACCGACTTGAATCGGTCCAGGTCCAGCGCCATCAGCCCGGTGATGCCGGCCCGCACGGTGGTGACCTGCTGATCGATGGTTTTCTCGAAGGCCGCCCGGTTGGGCAGATCGGTCAAGGCGTCATGGAAGGCCATGTGGCGGATCTGCGCATCCTGTTCGCGCTGCACCGCCTCCAGGTTCTTCATGATGTTGGCGGCCCGCTTCACGATCACGCCGAGGAAGAGGTAAAGCCCACCCATGGCGCCCACCAGCAGAAAGCCCAGGGTCGTGGCCTGGCGCTGGTCTTCCTTCATCATCTCCGTCACGTCGGAGTAGATCTCCATCACCGCCACCGCCTGCTTCTCGCCGTGCGGCTTGATGGGCACGTAGGAGGAGACGAGGTCACGGTCGGCCACGACCTTGTCGAAGGCGTCAAACTCGTCGCGGTGCGTGATCTCGTTCTCGATCACGCCGTTGAGGGCATGCTGGAAGCCTTCGTTGTCCCCTTCGGATTCGCCCAGCTGCTTGGGATCGGAGGAATAGATGGTGATGCCGTGGCGGTTGTAGATCTTCACCTTCACGACCTGCAGGTCTCGCACAAGATCGGCAATGTCGGCGCTAAGGGCAGGGTAGTCCGGATGAGACCGGATCTGCTGGCTGGTGACCAGGTCGGCACTGAGGATGAAGTCGCGGTGGCGCTGCCAGCTTCCGTTGGCAAACATCTGGGCCACATGGGAATTGCCTATGCCCTCATGCTTGATCAGGGCCTGTTCCTGATGCATGCGCAGGGAATAGAACAGGACACCGACGATGACAGCCAGACCCACCAGGCTGGTCACCATGAAATAACGCATGAGTGAAAACTTGCGATCGAAACTCATGGCGCGTGATATCCGGAAATGGACCGAGGGATTGCCCGAAGACAGGGGGCTGGAAGTTCAAGGGCCTGGCCGCCCGCTCGCCGGGGCGCCTCCCACCCGCCGCTGCCCGGCCCAGCGCAGTTCCGCAGGCGGCGTGCGCAGCCTGCCAGCCCGCCAGACGGGTTGGTGCAGGAAAACACGGCGGTGAGGGTCGAGGGCGGCATGGTGGGGTCAAGCATTCCCGCGCCTTCCTGGTCCGTCAAGTCGGACCACTCGATGCGGGCATGTCATGCCAGCCGAAGTTTGCAATCGCGGTCCATGGGCCGCATCGCTGCCGGCCCTGAAGTGGCCATAAGACGGCGGCAAACGTGATTTCGACCGCAGGTCGACACCCCCGGGACTGCCGGATGGCGGGGTCGGTCTGTTGTATTTCGGCCAGTCACCCGGGCCAGCCTGGCGGCAATTCGGATCGTACGTGATGGAAACTTATTTTGAATTAATGTTTCATCCTGCACCTGCGCCACCGGTCCACATCAAATCGGGGCAGGAATCTCCAGATTCAGTTCATCGGGTGAACCCGCGTCCGGTGTCATTTGATCGACCCAGATCGGGCTGAAAGTGGCAAATCATAAACAGCACGCCCCTCATTGCGGGCACGAATCGCACCTGTGGGTCGATTCATGCCCCGCAAATGAGGGGTGAAGAAGGGTCGTGACCCAGGCGCTCAGAGCGTCTTGATGCCGGCGTCGAGCTTCTTGGCTTCCATGCGCGCCATTGCCAGATTGCCATGGCGGCGATCGATGGCGACATAGATGAAGGCCTCCCGGTTGATGGCCAGCGGGCGGATCAGGTGATATTGGCTGCCAAGGCTGATGAGTATGTCCTCGATATTGTCATTGGCCAGACCGACCGCCTTCATGGCCTTGAGCTTGGCCTGCACCACCTGAGTATTGGCGGCGGATGCCGCTTCAATATCGAAACTTCCGGTGCTCTGGGATTCAAACATCATGCCGCTGGTTGAATCGACCAGGGCGGCGGCAATGAAGCCCTCCAGATCGCGCAGGGATTGGATATAACGGGGGGATGCCATGAGAAATCCTATGATTTGCAGTTTGTGGGAAACAACGATGCCACTTGGTATCGTTTGCAGAGCGTAAGGTGATGTGAATCACCTTTCACAATCCCTGTGAATTAATTCCGACCACAATCTGACGATATTCACCCGAAACTCACTACCAGTTTGCGGGACGGGCTTGGGTGAGGTGCATCCTTGGTTCTGGAAAATCCGTCCATGGTCCGGCCCGCAGAACGTGACGGAGCTGACGGAAATCCCGCCCGCCCAGACGGGCGGACGCCTGTTCGGGGTGGAGATTCCTTCAGTTGCGCTGATTCGACCCGCCGCCAGCCCCCTCGACTAGCGCGCCAGCACCGGCTTGATGGCCTGCCCGGTGTGGCTGCGGCTCTTCACCACCTGCTCGGGCGTGCCGGCCACCACCACGCGGCCGCCGCCGGTGCCACCTTCGGGGCCCAGGTCGATGACCCAGTCGGCCTCGGCGATCACGTCCAGGTCGTGCTCGATCACCACCACGCTGTGGCCGCCGTCCACCAGGCGGTGCAGCACCTTGATGAGTTGCTCCACGTCGGCCATGTGCAGGCCCACCGTCGGCTCGTCCAGCACATAGAGGGTGTGGGGCGGCTTCTGGCCGCGCCGGGTGACGTCGTCGCGCACCTTGGCGAGCTCGGTGACCAGCTTCATGCGCTGGGCCTCGCCGCCGCTCAGCGTCGGGCTGGGCTGGCCCAGCGTGAGATAGCCCAGGCCCACGTCCTGCATCAGCTTGATGGGGTGGCCGATGCTGGGCATGGAGGCGAAGAAGCCCACGGCCTCGTCCACCTCCATCTGCAGCACCTCGCCGATGCTCTTGCCGCGCCAGGTGACGGCCAGGGTCTCGGGGTTGAAGCGGGCGCCGTGGCAGAGGTCGCAGGGCACCTTCACGTCGGGCAGGAAGGCCATCTCCACCGTGCGCATGCCCTGGCCTTCGCAGCCGCTGCAGCGCCCCTCGCCGGTGTTGAAGCTGAAGCGGCCGGCGGCATAGCCGCGTGCCTTGGCCTCCAGCGTTTCGGCAAACAGCTTGCGGATGGCGTCCCAGAAGCCGATGTAGGTGGCCGGGCAGGAGCGCGGCGTCTTGCCGATGGGGGTCTGGTCCACCTCCAGCACCCGCTCCACCTGGCCCCAGCCCTCGATGCCGGCACAGCCCTGCCAGGCCGGCGCCGGCTTCGTCTTGGCCTTGCGCGCCGTCTCGGCCGCCGCCAGGGCCAGCTTGACGTTCTCCAGCAGCACGTCGCGGGCGAGCGTGCTCTTGCCCGAGCCCGACACCCCGGTCACCGCCACCAGGCGGTGCAGGGGCACGGCGATGTCGAAGCCGCCCAGGTTGTGGCGGCTGGCGCCGCGGATCAAGAGCTGAGGCGCCTCGGCCACCATCGCGCGGCGGGCCTGCAGCGGGTGCTTGAGCGGCGCGTTGAGCAGCCGGCCGGTGACCGAGCCTTCTGCCGCCTGCAGTTCGGCTGCCGTG
>JBJOKP010000378.1:0-3831 GCA_046046045.1 Pseudomonadota bacterium
CAGGCGCAGGTTCTGGCGCACCCGCTCGGGGGCCACGGCGGCCGTGGGGTCGGCGCGCACCCACAGGCCGTCGCGCCAGTATTCGACCCAGGCATGGGCGTCGCTCTGGCGCACCTCCAGCAGGCCATCCACCGGGTTGAGCCGGCCGCCCTGGTAGCCGGTCACCAGACGGGCCGGCACGCCCAGGCTGCGCATCACCACCACGAAGGCCACGGCGTAGTGCTCGCAGAAGCCCTGGCGCTGGTCCAGCCAGAAGTCGTCCAGCGCATCGGCCCCCGGTGGCACCGGCGGCGGCGCCAGGGTGTAGACATAGTTGCTGCGGCTGATGTGCTGGATGAGGCCGACGGCCAGGGCATCGGCCCGGGCCAGGGGCGTGGTGCTGGCGCCAGTGCCCGTGCCCGTGCCGGCGCCCTGGCCCGGGTTGCGTGCCTGCCATTCGGCACCGAAGGCCCGCGCCCAGGCCTGGGTGCGCGGAAAGAGGCGGGCCGGCAGCACCAGGCTGGCCTCGGGCGGGGGCAGGCCGGCGGGTTCGCGCCAGCTGGTCCAGGCGCGGGCCTGCAGGCGCACCCGCTCGCCCAGCGGCCGGCGGCTGGTCCAGGTCAGCTCGGGGCCGCGGCGCAGGGCAGGGGCGTCCGGGCCCAGGTCGGGCGGCTCGACCGTCATCTCCAGCAGCGGCAGGGTGGCCACGCGCAGGGGCTCCAGCGTCATCTCGTAGGAGATGGCCTGGCCGCCCACCTCCACGTCATAGGCCGGGCGACGACCCAGGCCGGCCAGGCCGTCCTCGGCGGCGCGCCAGAGCGGCACGAGCTGGCCGTTGCGCACCTGCACGTCCAGCCGGCTCAGCACCGGCCCGCGGAAGTAGAGCTGGTCGGGCGCAGGCAGGCTGGGGCTGGTCGCCGCGGCGCCGCTGGCCGCCGCGGCCGCGCTGCTGCTGGTGTTGCTGCTGGAATTGTTGCTGGCGGGGGCCTGGGCCGAGGGCAGGAAGCGCACCCGCAGGGCCAGGCTGTCGTCGCTGGCCAGCTCGGCCACCGTGCCCAGGGCCAGCTCGTCCGACAGGCCGGTGCGGCCGGCCGCCTCGCCCGGCACGCCCCAGAGCGGCGCGATGCGCGGAAAGAGCAAAAAGAGCAGGGCCACCAGGGGTGCCCCGATGGCCGCATGGCGCAGCACCGTGGCCAGGGCGGCGCGCAGCGGCGGACGGCCGGCCCGCATCTGCGCCAGCACCAGGGTGGTCAGCAGGCCCAGCACCGACACACCCATGGACAGGGCGGTGAGCAGGGACTGCGAATAGAGGAAGTTGGCCAGCACCAGGAAGAGGCCCAGGCCGAAGGCCACGGCCTGGTCGCGCCGGGCCTGCAGCTCCAGCGACTTCAGCCCGGTGAGGGCCACCAGCAGGGCCGTGCCGGCCTCCTTGCCCAGCAGGCTGCGGTAGCTCTGCCAGGCCAGGGTGATGAGCAGGGCCAGCAGTAGCAGGCGCAGCCAGGGCCGCGGCAGGGGCTGCTGGCGCCAGGCCAGGCCGGCCCGCCAGGCCAGGCAGAGCAGGGCGAAGGCGCCGCACCAGAGGGGCACGCGGTCGAGCTGGGGCAGCAGCGTCCAGGCCAGCACGGCGAGCAGCACCAAGGTGTCTCGCGCCTCGCGCGGCAACTGGTCGGGGGGACGGGTGGGCGTCATGGCTGGGACGGACCGGCGGCGGCCGAGGGGGTGTCGCCACCCAAGTCGAAGCGGGCCAGCCGGTCCAGCGCGGTGTGCAAGGCCTGGCCGGATGCCTCGCTGCCCGGCGTCGCCCCGTCGGGCAGTTCGAGCGTCCACGGCCGGCCGCTCGCCTCGGCCGCCAGCAGCCAGGCGCAGAGGCGGGCGAGGCGGCGTTCGACGAGGTCGTCTGCCGCCAAAGCCGGGCGCCTGGCGAGCGCCGCCGTGTCCGCCCAGCGCAGGGTGAGGCTGTGGACCTCAGGCGGCTCGGCCGGCGCGCCGCTGCGGCTGACCAGGGGATGGGCCAGGCCGGCGGCGATGCCGGTGGCGGACTTGCGCCAGGCGATCTGGCGCGGGCTGTCGCCCGGGCGGTAGGGGCGCACTCCCTCGGGGCTGAGCGGGTCTTCGGGCCGGGCGGGCGAGTCGGGTTCTGGAATCGGTGGCGGGCGCAGGGGCAGCGGCTCGGGCCTGACCTCGTCCGTGGGGTCGGCACCGGCCGGCCAGGGCGGCGTCGGTGTCTCGGCGGCCGGCCAGACCAGCCACTCGGCCGCCGGCTGCCACCAGGACCAGGCGCGGAAGAGGCCGAAGGGCCAGCGTGTCTCGATCACCAGGCGCGGCAGGGCGTGGCAGCCGCGCGGCCGGGCGGGCAGGGGCAGGTGGAGCAGCACGGTCGTCGCGGCCGGCGCAGGGTCCGGGGCGCCACCGCGTTCTGCGCCCGGCAGGTCGAACCAGAGCCAGCCCTCATCCTCGGGTGTGGGGCTGGCGCTGCCGGCGGATGAGGTCATGGCGGCGCGCAGCCCGATGCCCCAGCGCGGCCGGGCCGCGCCTGCGGCGGGTTCGACGTGGATGGCCAGGGAGGTCGTCTCACCAGCATGGACAGGCTCGGGGGGCAGGCAGGTCAGGCTCAGGCCACGCAGGGTGGCGTGGGTGCTGTGCATCGACACCCCGGCCACGCCAGCCAGCACGAAGCAGAGCAGATAGCCCAGGTTCAACTGGTAGTTGATGGCGCCCAGCAGCAGCAGCAGGAGCAAGGCGGCCCAGGCCCAGCCGCCGCGGGTGGGCAGGATGTAGACATTGCGCTGGGTGAGCCGCAGGTGGTCGCTGGCCGGCTGGCGCGACTGCCACCAGCGCAGGAAGCCGGCCTGGATGCGACGGCGCAGCCAGGTCATCGGGTTGGACGGGCCGGACGGGCCCTCCCGGCGATCGGTTCGGCCCGGCACCCGGTCCGCGGCCTGAGTACCCGCTGCAAACGCGGCATCAGACCACGCCCAGGTGCTCGATCATGGCGGCCAGACAGGCCAGACGGGCCTGGCGGGCGGCACGGTCGGCACCTGCTCCAGCACCACCACCGCTGCGGTTGCCGCCACCGGCGGGGTGCAGGCGGTGGGCCAGGGTGGCGGGGGCGACCGCCTGCAGGTCGTCGCCGCTCACCCAGTCGCGGCCCTGCAGCAGGGCGCGGGCGCGCGCGGCGCGCAGCCAGGCCAGGCCGGCACGGGGCGAGAGGCCGTTGCTGAACCAGCGGCCGTTGCGGCTTTCGGCCAGCAGGGCCTGCAGGTAGTCGAGCAGGACCGGGGCCGCATGCACCGCCGGCACGCGGGCCTGCCAGGCCTGCAGGCTGGCGCCCTCCATCACCGGGGCCAGGCTGGCCAGCAGGGCGCGGCGGTCGCTGCCCTCCAGCAGGGCACGCTCGGCCCCCGGGGCCGGGTAGCCCAGGCTGATGCACATGAGGAAGCGGTCGAGCTGGCTCTCGGGCAGGGCATGAGTGCCGATCTGCTCGGCCGGGTTCTGCGTGGCGATGACGAAGAAGGGCGCGGGCAGGGCCCGGGCCTGGCCGTCGATGCTGACCTGGCGCTCCTCCATCACCTCCAGCAGGGCGCTCTGGGTGCGCGGGCCGGCGCGGTTGATCTCGTCGGCCAGCAGCACCTGGGTGAAGACCGGGCCGGGGTGGAAGACGAAGCCGCCGCGGGCCTCGGCGCCGCTGCGCTCGTACACGCTCACGCCCAGCAGGTCGGCGGGCAACAGGTCGGCGGTGAACTGCACCCGGGCATGGCGCAGGCCCAGGGTGAGGGCCAGGGCATGGGCCAGGGTGGTCTTGCCCACGCCGGGCAGGTCCTCGATGAGCAGATGGCCACCCGCCAGCAGGCA
>JBJOKP010000379.1:0-3830 GCA_046046045.1 Pseudomonadota bacterium
AGCAACCTCTTCACCGGCGTGCATGGCAACTACCTCAAGCCCAGCATCCGCGCCGCAGGTCTCGACCCGGACAATCTGCCCGAGAGCGACCCGTCGAAGATGAACTTCGGCGGCGATGCCAAGAAGGCCTGGAAGGACATCTGGGGCTGTGGCCAGGGCATCGGTGCCATCGACAAGGTGCAGCCTGCGGCTGAGCTGGTGGCCCAGCTCAAGGCGGAGTACCTGGCCGCCCGGGCCCGACTGCTGGCCTGAGGGGGCAGCGGCGAAGCCCCCGCTGCCATGGCGGCGGGGGCCGGCGGACCAGGCGATGCGTGCGGCACAGGGTGAGGATGCCGCTTTTCCGCCCTTCAACGGTGCGGGCAGGCGGCACACTCAGCGGCCATTGAAGCGAGAACTGCCTGCAGGATCCGCTGCCCGTCGCCGCCGGCCCCATGTCCCTGCCTGCCCTGTTCACCCCCAATCCCGCCCTGTCCCTGGGGTATGGGTACGACTCATGGCTGGTGCTCCTTTCGGTGTCGCTGGCGGTCGGATCCGCCATCACCGCCTGCCAGGTCGCCGGACTGGCCCGGCGGGCGCCGGATGCGGATTTCCGGCGCATCGCCATCGTGACCGGTGCAATCGCCCTGGCGGGTGGCGTCTGGTCCATGCACTTCATCGGCATGCTGGCCTTGCGCCTGTGTGCCAGCGTGCACTACGAACTGGGACTTTCGGCCCTGTCCTTCGTGCCGGCCCTGCTGTCGGCACTGGTGACCATGCACCTGCTGGTGCGCGATCACCTGGCACCCGGCCGGCTGCTGCAGGGCGGCATCCTGATGGGCGGCGGCATTGCCGTCATGCACTACACCGGCATGGCGGCCATGCACATGGCACCTGCCCTGGTGCTGGACCCTGTGCTGCTGGTGCTGGCCCTGCTGGTGGCCGTGCTGCTGGCCACCGCGTCGCTCTGGGTGCGGCCAGTGCTGGCCCGCCGCGGTGATCTGCCGGATGGCGTGATCCACGTCGTGTCCGGCCTGACCATGGGCGCGGCCATCAGCGGCATGCACTACCTTGGCGTCGAGGCCGTGAGCTTCGAGGGCCAGGCCGAGACCCTGGTGCCCACGCCCCCGCAGAGCCATGACTATCTCGCCGCCATCGTCGGCCTGGTGGCCGTGGCCATAGCCATCAGCACCCTCAGCGGCAACACCCTGCTGAAGTACCGCGATCTGCTGGCCCGCCTGCGCTCCAGCGAGGCCCGCCTGCAGGCGATGTTCGATACCGCCGTGGACGGCGTGATCGTGCTGGACGAGCATGGCCGCATTCAGAAGGTGAACCGGGCTGCGCTGAGCATGTTCGGCTACACGGCCGCGGAGCTGGTCGGTGCCAATGTCAGCCTGCTCATGTCGGCCGCCCTGGGCGACGAGCACGACCGCCACCTGGACCAGTTCCGGGACCGGGGTCATTCCCATGTCATCGGTGTCAGCCGCGAAGTGGCAGCCCGGCGCAAGGACGGCAGCGAATTTCCCATCCGCCTGGCTGTCGGCCAGGTCCAGGATGTGCAGGAGCGGCGCTTCGTCGGCTTCATCTCGGACATCACCGAGATCAAGCGGGCTCAGGTCGAGCGCGAGCATGAAGCCACCCACGACGCCCTGACCGGCCTGCCTAACCGACGGGCCTTCTACGCCATTCTCGAGGCGGCCCTGCCTCGCGCCGACCGCCAGGGCAGCAGCCTGGTGTTGATGTTCATCGACCTGGACGGTTTCAAGGCCATCAATGACGGCATGGGTCATGCCGCTGGCGACGAGCTGCTCAAGGGCGTGGCCCAGCGCATGAAGGAGGCGGTGCGCCGCTCCGACACCGTGGCCCGTCTCGGTGGTGACGAGTTCGTGCTGCTGGCGGAGTCTGTGGGCCAGGCCGAGGCGGGCGGCGCCGAACTGCTGGCCGAGAAGGTGCTCGAGGCCGTGGCCGAGCCGGTGGCCGGTCCGCGCGGGCTCATGCAGGTTGGCGCCAGCATTGGCGTGGCCTGCCGCATGCCTGGCAGCGGGCTGGGCGCCGATGCCCTGGTCTCCCTGGCCGACCAGGCCATGTATGCGGCCAAGCGGGCCGGCAAGCACCGCGTCGTGCGGGTGCAGAACCGCCGTCCTCAGGACTTACCCGCGAAGATGCCGGTGTTCTGAGCCGGCTCCCCGGAAACCCTCATGAAGGCCGGCGCACTTCGCCCCACAGTGCGCGCAGGCCGTGTGCCTGGCCCCCGAGGGCTGCTCGGGGCCGGGGACGCTGCCCTTGCAGCCTGAGGCCGGAAGGCGGCCGACTACACGAGGAGACACCATGGTCCTGATGGACAAGCTGCCGACCGATTCGGTCCTGCGTCGTCATGCCCTGAGCGAGCGCAGCCGCGTGCTGGGCATGCCGCCGGAAGACGCCGTCCTGCGCCGCCACTACGAGCAGTTGATGGCGGCCTACACCCTGGCGTCGGCGGGTGCGGGCACTGCGAACGCTCCCGCGACAGCCGCTGCCAAGCCGGCGCCGATGGTGACCGCCAGTCCGGCGCGAGCGGCCGTGGCCAGCAGCAGCGTGGCCCCGCCTGCCGCCCGGCCGGCAGCCACGGCTGCAAGTGCGCCCGCCGCGCCTGCCGGCGGTGGTGGGCTGATGGGCTGGCTCAAGCGCCTGCTGGGTCTCTGAACCTGCCGCGGCCCGCGGCCTGAGGCGAGGGGCTTGGGCTGGTGCGACATCGCATCCTGCCCGACGCGACATGGGCGCAAGCGGTGATGCCGGCCCTGAAAGCAGCCAGCCCGCGGCCATGACTGGCGGCGGGCTGGCTTCCACCTGGATCTGAGCCTGGCGGATTCAATCGCTGGGGTACGGGTTCCCTGGGCCTTGCAGCCCGCCGCCCAATCTTTGCGGCCGGTTTTGCGATCCGATGAACTCAGTGTAGGCGCTGGCTCGTGACGGCATCGTGACAACAAGCATCCATTCGTAGCCCATTCGTCGCTGACTGGGCCGATGGCTTTCGCATTTCACGTTGCGCCCGAAGTGATGGAAACGCTCCGTGGCGCCAGCCAGACACTGGCCGGGTGAAACGCCCCCGCATCCACGGGGGTGACCCGGTCGGGGCGGGCCTCAGGCGCCCGGCGCGTTCTTGAGAAAGACCTCGGGGTCAGGCGCAAAGGCGGCGTAGAGCGGCAGCAGCGCGCCGCCGATGGCGCGTGCATCCGAGCCTATGGTGCCGCTGAGCAGGGCAGGGCGGGTCACCCCCTCCCAGCTGTAGGCGTCCAGGGCGTTCTCGATCTCGGCGATCAGGCGGCTGAGCAGGTCGCGCGAGAACACGCCGTCGACGATGACCTCGCTCAGGTCCAGCAGGCAGGCGCTGTTCACCACGGCCAGGGCCATGGCCTGGGCGGCACCCTTGAGCCATTCGCGGGTATGGCTGCTCCAGGGCGGCTCCAGGGCGCGGCCATCCACGGCGGCCTCCACCGGCAGACCGGCCGCGGCATATCGCCGCTCCAGTGCCAGCAGGGCGGCGCTGCTCAGCACCTGGGGCGGCGCGGTGGCGGACCTGCCCCCGCTCGACGCCAGCTGGCTGCCATCCCCCAGGGGCATGGAGCCCACGGCGCCGGCATTGCCGCGGTCACCGGCGTGCAGGTGGCTGTCCAGCACCAGCCCGCCGCCCACAAAGGTGTCCATGAAGAAATAGAGGTAGCTGCGCAGGCTGCGGCCGCGGCCGGCCACCAGTTCGGCCACGCAGGCCGCCGCCGTGTCCTTCACCAGATGCACCGGCCAGGGCCGCAGTTCGCGCAGGCGGGCCGCCAGGTCGATCTCGTCCCAGCGGTGGGCCCGCTCGCTGGGCACCTCCA
>JBJOKP010000380.1:0-3830 GCA_046046045.1 Pseudomonadota bacterium
ATCGGGCACACCTTGGTGATGGGCACGGCCAGCAGCTTGGCGTCGCCGCCGGCCTCGTCGTCCATCTTCAGCACGCCCAGGGCGCGGCAGGTCACGACCACGCCGGGGGTCAGGGCGTAGGGAGTGATGACCAGCACGTCCACCGGGTCGCCATCATCCGACAGGGTCATGGGCACGTAGCCGTAGTTGCACGGGTAGTGCATGGCCGTGGTCATGAAGCGGTCGACGAACAGCGCGCCGGTCTCCTTGTCGACCTCGTACTTGATCGGGTCGGCGTTCATCGGGATCTCGATGATCACGTTGAATTCTTCGGGGGCTTTCTTGCCGGGCGTGACGTTGAACAGGCTCATGGTGGTTGGCTCGTGATGACGCGCTGTGGTAGTTGCGCTGAAACAAGGGAATCCACGGATTCTAGGTGGCACGTCTTGCAAGCGGCTTGCGGGCAACGTCGACACACGCTGCTTGACCTCGCGCAACGGGGGCTGTTTCTGGGCTGCGATCCTGGCCTGCCCATGCTGGAAAACACGGGTCAGGCCGCGTTGCCCCTGGCCCCTGCCATCCCCTAGCATGCGGCAGGGCCGGCCCGGGGAAAGCCCTTCCCCCGGCCGGCCTGCGTGCACCCGGCACCAGACCGATGCGGCACGCCGCATTCACTGGCTACCACTTTCCTGCAACCCCCTCTCAACCGAGGAAGGAGTTCCCTCATGACGACCAACACAGCGCTGGTGGTTGCGCTGCTCTGTGGCCTGCTGGCCGTGATCTACGGCTTCGTGCAGCGAGGCTGGATCTTGCGCCAGGATGCCGGCAATGCCCGCATGCAGGAGATCGCCGGAGCGATCCAGCAAGGCGCGGCGGCTTATCTGGCCAGGCAGTACAAGACCATCGGCATCGTCGGTGTCGTGCTGGCCGTGCTGATCTTCGTCTTCCTGGGCAGCACCACCGCCGCGGGCTTCGTGCTCGGCGCCGTGCTGTCAGGGGCCTGCGGCTTCATCGGCATGAACGTCTCGGTGCGCGCCAACGTGCGCACCACCCAGGCAGCCACCAAGGGCATCGGCCCGGCACTGGACGTGGCCTTCAAGGGCGGCGCCATCACCGGCATGCTGGTGGTGGGCCTGGGCCTGCTGGGCGTGGGCATCTTCTTCATGATCCTCACCAGCGGCGGCAAGGCCGACTCGGCCACGCTCAAGCCGCTGCTGGGCCTGGCCTTCGGCTCCTCGCTGATCTCGATCTTCGCCCGCCTGGGCGGGGGCATCTTTACCAAGGGCGCCGACGTGGGCGCCGACCTGGTGGGCAAGGTCGAGGCCGGCATCCCCGAGGACGACCCGCGCAACCCCGCCGTGATCGCCGACAACGTGGGCGACAACGTGGGCGACTGCGCCGGCATGGCCGCCGACCTGTTCGAGACCTATGCCGTGACGCTCATCGCCACCATGGCCCTGGGCGCGCTGATGGTGAGTGCCACTGGTGCGATGGCTGCCGCGGTCTACCCGCTGCTGCTGGGCGGCGTGTCCATCATCGCGTCCATCATCGGCTGCAGCTTCGTCAAGGCCAGCCCCGGCATGAAGAACGTGATGCCGGCCCTCTACAAGGGCCTCATCATCGCGGGTGTCATCTCGCTGGTGGCCTTCTACTTCGTGACCACCATGATGTTCCCGGCCGGCCTGGAACTGGCCGCGGGCGGCAGCGTGTCGGCCATGGCCCTGTTCGGCACCTGCGCCATCGGCCTGCTGCTGACGGCCGGCCTGGTGTGGATCACCGAGTACTACACCGGCACCCAGTACGCACCGGTACAACACGTGGCGCAGGCCTCCACCACCGGCCACGGCACCAACGTGATCGCCGGCCTGGGCGTGAGCATGAAGTCCACCGCCTGGCCGGTGCTCATGGTGTGCGTGGCCATCGTCGCCACCTATGCACTGGCAGGGCTCTACGGCATCGCCATCGGCGCCACCGCCATGCTGAGCATGGCCGGCATCATCGTGGCACTCGACGCCTATGGCCCCATCACCGACAACGGTGGCGGCATCGCCGAAATGGCCGAACTGCCCGACAGCGTGCGCGACGTCACCGACCCGCTGGACGCGGTGGGCAACACCACCAAGGCCGTCACCAAGGGCTACGCCATCGGCTCGGCCGGCCTGGCCGCGCTGGTGCTCTTCGCCGACTACACCCACGCGCTGGAAGCGCGCGGCATGCACGTCACCTTCGACCTGTCGAACCACATGGTGATCGTGGGCCTCTTCATCGGCGGCCTGATCCCCTACCTGTTCGGCGCCATGGCGATGGAGGCCGTGGGCCGCGCCGCCGGCTCGGTGGTGGTGGAAGTGCGCCGCCAGTTCCAGGGCGGCGAGATCATGGCGGGCAAGAAGAAGCCCGACTACAGCGCCGCGGTCGACATGCTGACCACCGCCGCGATCAAGGAAATGATCGTGCCCTCGCTGCTGCCGGTGGTGGTGCCCATCCTAGTGGGCATGTTGCTGGGCCCGGCCGCGCTGGGCGGCCTGCTGATGGGCACCATCGTGACCGGCCTCTTCGTGGCCATCTCCATGTGCACCGGCGGCGGTGCCTGGGACAATGCCAAGAAGCTGATCGAGGAAGGCTTCACTGACAGCGCCGGCGTGCTGCACAAGAAGGGCGGCGACGCGCACAAGAGCGCCGTCACCGGCGACACCGTCGGTGACCCCTACAAGGACACCGCCGGCCCGGCCGTCAACCCGCTGATCAAGATCATCAACATCGTGGCCCTGCTGATCGTGCCCCTGCTGCCCATGACCGGCAGCGGCGCCCCGGCGGCCAGCCATGCCGCGCCGGCCGCAGTGGTAGCCAGCGCCCCGGCAGCCACCACAGCCGCGGCGCCTGCCGCCTCGGCTGCCAGCCAGTAATTTCCGGCCCGCCCGGACAGGGCGGCTGCACCGCGCAGCCTGCCCTGACCGCCAGGCTCTGCCCTCACGACGCGCCCCACGGGGCGCGTTTTCCATGGGCGGATTCATGAGCGAACGACAGCTCTGGCGGGCGGATTTCCGGGGCCATGCCCGGGCTGTTCCGGCGATGACGACGGGCCTGTCCGCCTACATTGGACCGGCAGTCTTCGAGGATGGCCCCGCCATGTACACCACCCCACCCGCCGCCGCCCCAGCCCTTGCGAGCCCCTCCCCCATCGACCAGGAGCTCGATCTGGCCCGGCAGTCGGGGCCCATGCGCACCATCGTCATCCCGCCCTGCCCCGAACTGCTGGTGCGCCTGCAGCACGAGATGAAGCAGGCCGACCCCGACTGGCAGTCGGTGCAGGAAATCGCCAGCGCCGATGTCGCCATGGCGGCCTCGCTGGTGCGCGCCGCCGGCAGCCCGCTCTACGGCCGCGGCTCACCCGTGCAGGGGGTGGAGCAGGCCATGTCGCTGCTGGGTCTCAAGCAGACGGCGGCGCTGCTGACGCAGTTCCTCACCGCCCGGGCCATCTCGACCAAACACCCGGCCCTGCTGAATTTCTGGGAGACCTCGGCCCAGCGGGCCCAGGCCATGGGCTTCATCGCCCGCCAGCTCTACGACCTGCCGCCCGACCTGGCCCATGCCTTCGGCCTGTTCTGCGACGTGGGCATCCCCATCCTGCTGACCGGCCTGCCCGGGTACGCCGGCACCCTGGCCGAGGCCCGGGCCCGCCGCGACCGCGGCATGACCGCCACCGAGCAGGCGGCCCACCGCACCGACCACACCATCGTCGGTGCCCTGGTGGCCCGCACCTGGCGCCTGGCCCCGGCCCTCAAGCCCGCCATCCGCCTGCATCACGAGCCCGAGGCCCTGGCCGACGAAAGCCTGCCCCCCCAGGTGCGCAG
>JBJOKP010000381.1:0-3813 GCA_046046045.1 Pseudomonadota bacterium
AGCGGGCGGCGCGGTTCAGGCCCCAGCCCACGTGGGAGACGGCATAGGCCGCCTCGTCGCCCCAGGCTTCGTAGTACCCACGCATGAGGTCGGCATCGACCGACTGGCCCTCGATGGCCCGCACATGGTCGTTCTCGATAAGCAGGCGCACCGGGTCGGCCAGGTAGCGCTTGAAGGTGAGGTTGACGTCGCCGCGGTCCAGCACCAATGTGCCATTGACCGAGCCAGCCGCCGGAAAGGCCAGCACCAGGCCGGCCGGCCAGTGGCTCAGGCTGCCCGGGCGGGTGGTGTAGCCCCAGACGCCGCCGATGCGTGCGCCTTCGAGCGAAATGGTCAGGTCGGTGCCGGCGGCCGAGGTCACCGTCATCTGCCGCGCGCCCTTCAGGCGTCGCATGGCCTCGCGCACCGGTGCCTCGTCCTCGGCGCGGGGCGCGGTGCGTTCCAGGATCTCGGGGTGTTCGTTGCTGATGGCCAGCACACGCGCACCGCCGCGCAGGATCTCGGGCAACTCCACCGCGTGTTGCAGGCCCTCCATCGTGCAGTCGGCGATGAAGACGCTGCCGGCCAGGGCGCTCACCACGGGCTGCAGGCGGCCGATGGCGTCCGACGCACCGGTGGAGCGCACCGGCACCGGCGCGGTCTGCCGCGGCGTGGGCAGCACTACATGGAACCAGCGCGCGCCCAGGCGCGCCAGGGCCAGCTCGGCCAGCTGCACCAGCACGGGCCGGGACTGGGTTTCAGACAGGACGGCGCAGGCATCGCCTGGCTGCACGCCGCAGAGGCTGAACACACCCACGAAGGTGTCTATCCACTTGGCTTCGATGCGGACGGTCATGGGCAGGCTCGGGTCGGGAAGAAACAGGTCGACGGGGCGGCCAGGGCCGCGGGCTGCGAGGGTAAGCTGCCGGCCGCGGTGGCGGGGTCGTGCAGGTGACGCCGCCATTCCAGGCAATCACCCACGCCGCCGCCCATGTGACCACGTGCCGTACCGCGCCGGCCTCCGGGCCTGCCCGGATCGACCCCGCCCCTTTCTGCCCTGGATCAAGCCCGCTGCAGCAGCACCAGCAGCCAGCGGGTCAGACCCAGGCCGGCAGCGGTCAGGGCCAACGAGGTGAAGAGATGAGTGGAGGCCGCCAGCAGGGCGCAGGCGAACTGGGCGCGCTGGATCAGGGTCACGACCTCGACCGAAAAGGTCGAGAAGGTGGTGAGCCCGCCCATCATTCCGGTGATGGCGAAGAGCCGCCACTCCACGGCCAGCTGGTCGAAATGGCTGAGCAGGGCCACCAGCACCCCCACCAGCAGGCCACCCAGGGCATTGGCCGCCAGCGTGCCCAACGGCAGCGTGGGGAAGACCGGGTTGAGCAGCAGGGCCAGCCACCAGCGCAGCACGGCCCCCAGGCCGGCACCGATGAAGACCGCCGCCAGGCCGCTCCAGCTCATGTGGATCTGCCAGCCGCCGGCCGGCTCAGCCGGCCAGGTTGCCGGAGCGCAGACCCCAGCGCGCCAGGGCCTGGTCGTCGCTCACCCGGGCATCGACCCAGGCGGCGCCGGCGGGCGTGCTTTCCTTCTTCCAGAAGGGCGCCTCGGTCTTGAGGTAGTCCATGATGAACTCGCAGGCCTGGAAGGCCTGGCCGCGGTGGGCCGAACTGACCACCACCAGCACGATCTGGTCGAGCGGCGCGAGCGGGCCGACACGGTGGATGACCCGCGCGGCGCGGATGTCGAAGCGCGCCAGGGCGGCATCGATCATGGCCTCGATGGCGGCCTCGGTCATGCCGGGGTAGTGCTCCAGTTCCAGCGCCGTGATGTCGCCCTGGCGGCTGGCCTCGCCATAGCCCGGATTGCGGTCGCGCACCGTGCCGACAAAGCTGACCACCGCGCCCACGGCCGGGTCATCCGCTCGCAGGGCTGCGACCTCGGCGCCGAGGTCGAAGTCGGCGGTCTGGATGCGTACACGTGGCGTTGATGCGGCAGGGGGATGCACCGGACGGGTCTCGCTCATGAACTGCCCCCGCGATCAGCCGCCGGTCACCGGCGGAAAGAAGGCCAGCTCGGCCCCCTCGCTCAGCAGCGCAGTCTCAGTGCACATCTGCTGGTTCAGCGCCGCGCGCAGGGCGCGTTCGCGGCGCAGGGCGGTGGCATGGGGCTCGCCGCTGGCGATGAGCTGGTCGCGCACGGCGGCCACGGTCTGGCCGTCGGCGATCTCGATCACCTCGCCGGGGCCGAGGGCCTCGCGCAGCGAGGCGAAATATCTGAGGGTGATCTTCATGGCAGCTCGCGCGGCTCAGCCCAGCAGCTCGCGCAGCGGCAGGTAGCGCACCGCCGTGCCGCGGGTGAAGGCGGTGCCGGCCGGGATGTCGACCAGACCGTCGCCCCAGACCGCCGAGGTCAGCACGCCCGAGCTCTGGTTGGGATAGCTGTCCAGGCCGCCGGCCTCGTTCAGGCGCACGCGGATGAACTCGCGCCGGGCGTCGGCCCTGGGCCAGTCGAAGTCCGCCCTCAGGGTGTAGCTGCGCGGGGCCAGGGCCTCGCTGGCCACGCCCTGCAGGCGCAGCAGCACCGGACGCACGAGCAGCAGGAAGGTGACGTAACTCGACACCGGATTGCCCGGCAGGCCGACGAACCAGGCCGAGCTGCCATCCTCGCCGGGCCGGCGCACCGAGCCAAAGGCCAGGGGCTTGCCGGGCTTCATGGCGATGGACCACAGGTCCAGGCTGCCCTCGGCCTGCACGGCGGGGCGCAGATGGTCCTCCTCCCCCACCGAGACGCCACCCGAGGTGAGGATGAGGTCGTGCCCCGCCGCCGCCTCGCGCAGGGTGGCGCGGGTGGCCTCGCGCTGGTCGGGCACGATGCCGAAGTCGGTGACCTCGCAGCCCAGGCCCTGCAGCAGGGCCCGCAGCGTGTAGCGGTTGGAGTTGTAGATGGCGCCGGGGCGCATCTGTTCGGGCGCCACCTCGCCGGGCATGACGAGTTCGTCGCCGGTCGAGAACAGGGCCACGCGCGGCCGGCGGGTCACCTGCAGATGGGCCGCACCCACGGAGGCCGCCAGGCCCAGGGCCTGGGCCGAGAGGCGGCTGCCCGCGGCCAGCACCACGCTGCCACGCTGCACATCCTCGCCGCGGCGGCGGATCCAGGCGCCTTCGGCCGGCACCAGGTTCACGCGCACCCGGGCCAGGCCGTCGGGGCCGGCGTCCAAGGCCTCGCACTGCTCCTGCATGACCACCGCCGTGGCGCCTGCGGGCACCTGGGCACCGGTGAAGATGCGGGCGGCCGTGCCGGCCTCGAGCGCCTGGCCAACCACGCCGGCAGGAATGCGCTGGCTCACCCGCAGCACCGTGCCGGCCTCGGGCACATCGGCGGCGCGCAGGGCGTAGCCGTCCATCGAGGTGTTGTCGCCGGGCGGCACGTCCAGGGCCGAGCTGACCGGCGCGGCCAGCACCCGACCCAGGGCTTCGAAGGTGGAGACAGCCTCGTGCTGGGCAATGGGCTGCACCGCGGCGAGCAGGCGGGCCAGGGCCTCGTCCAGGGCCAGCAGGGGAGCGCGGCGGGGTGTGGCCGCGGCGTCAGGCTTGGTGGGGGGAACGGTAGACATATCGATCGGCATGTTGCCGCAGGAAGGCCTGCACCGCCTCGGGTGCGTTCAGATCCAGCACCGGCAGCCCGGTCGGCGCCGGCAGCTGGCCCGGCGCATCCGTGGCGATGGCCACGACGAATGGATCGTCGGGATACAGGGGCAGCAAGGCCCGATCAGGCTTGCCGGCGGCGCGACGCTCGGCGGTCAGGGCCGGCCGCCAGACCTCGATCTTGGGCAGG
>JBJOKP010000382.1:0-3798 GCA_046046045.1 Pseudomonadota bacterium
CGCAGCCCCAGGATCAGCTGCTGGTCTGGGGCGGGCGGCCGCCTGCGGCCCTGCAGCAGCTGGCGACTGACAGCGGCTGCGAACTATGGCGGATGGAGGATGGTTTCCTGCGCTCGGTCGGACTGGGATCCGACCTCATCCGGCCGCACTCCCTGGTGCTGGATCGTCGGGGCATCTATTTCGATCCGAGCCAGCCGTCCGACCTCGAGGTGCTGCTGGCCACGACGGAGTTTTCCGCCGAGGAACTGGCCACGGCGGCCCGCGTGCGCGAGCTGATCAAGCGGCACGGCCTGACCAAATACAACCTCGAGCCGCGCGAGCCGGCGGACTGGCCCACGTCCGGGCGGCAGGTGATCCTGGTGCCGGGCCAGGTCGAGGACGACGCCTCCATCCTGCTGGGTTGCACGGAGGTGCGGACAAATGCCGACCTGCTGCGTGCGGCGCGGCGCGCGGCGCCGGAGGCCTTCATCGTCTACAAGCCCCATCCGGACGTGATGAGCGGCAATCGCCGCGGGGCTCTGGAGGCCACCAGGCATCTGGCGGACCAGGTCGAGACCAGGCTTTCAGTCATTAGCTGCATCGAGGCCTGTGACGAAGTCCACACCATGACTTCTCTTACAGGCTTTGACGCCCTTCTGAGAAATAAGAGGGTGTTTACCTATGGTGTTCCGTTCTATTCTGGCTGGGGCTTGACACAGGATAGGGCGCACGACGTGCCTGCCCTGGCCCGTCGCAAGCGCCAGCTCTCCCTTGATGAACTGGTGGCTGGAACGTTGTTGCGCTACCCGATCTACTGGGATTGGGAGCTGCATGGATACACCACCTGTGAGGCCGTGCTCATGACCCTCGTCCGCATTCGTACCGACCTGGAGCAATCCGGCGGACTGGAACGTCTGCGCAGCGGATTCGTGCGTCGGCAGTGGCGCAAGCTGGCCATCCTGGCGGCGAACTGGAAGGGAGCCTCGGCATGAGCTGCGGTCCCGTGTTGGGAATGGCGCCAGCAAGGGCGGGCGTCGTCATTGCCCACGAGGTGGTGCGATGCTGAACCAGGATCTGGGCCAGTTCGCGGGCAAGCGCGTGCTCCTGCTGCAGGGGCCGGTCGGGCCCTTCTTTGCCCGCCTCGCGGCCGATCTGCGCCAGGCTGGCGCCCTGGTGACCAAGGTCAACTTCAACCTCGGCGACTGGTGCTTCTACCGCAAGGACGCGCTCAATTACCGCGGCCGCATGGAGCACTGGCCGGCCTGGCTGGACGCCCTGCTGAAGGATCGCGAAATCGATCTCATCTTCCTCTTCGGCGACTGCCGCCCCATCCATCAGGCAGCGCGCCAGGTGGCTGCCCAGCGTGGCATCGAGGTGGGCGTGTTTGAGGAAGGTTATGTGCGGCCGGACTACGTGACGCTGGAGCGTCATGGCGTGAATGGCTATTCGACGCTCTCGCGTCTGGCCGAGGCCTACGACGCCGATGTTGATGAGTGCATGCCCAACCTGCCCGTGGGCAATGCCTACTGGCGCATGGTGTGGTTCGGTTTTCTCTACTTTGCCTTGGGTGCGCTGGGGCGTCTGATATTTCCACATTACCGCCACCACCGGCCGCTCAGCTGGCGCGAAGGCTGGCCCTGGATCCGCTCCGTATGGCGCAAGCATTTCTACCGCTGGCATGAGCGTGGGCAGCAGCACTACCTGACCCATGAGGCGAGCCGGCGCTACTTCCTCGTGCCCCTGCAGGTGCACAACGATGCCCAGGTGCGCGTGCACAGCCCCGTGCAGGCTGTCTCGCGCTTCATCGCGCAGATCGTGGAGTCCTTCGCCGCCCATGCGCCAAAGGACGCCGTGCTGGTCTTCAAGCACCATCCCATGGACCGTGGCTATTCCGACTACCGGCAGGCCATCACCGTCCTGGCGGCCCAGCACGGCATCAGCAAGCGTGTGCGCTACATCCATGACCAGCATCTGCCCACCCTGCTGGATCATGCGCGGGGCGTGATCGTCATCAACAGCACGGTGGGGCTCTCGGCCATCCACCACGGCGCCCCCACGCTGACCTGCGGCAATGCCCTGTACGACATGCCGGGCCTGACCTTCCAAGGCTCGATGGCGCAGTTCTGGACCGAGGCTGCGGGCAGCCAGCCCGACCGCGAGCTCTACAACCGCTTCCGCCGCCATCTCATCTTCCACACCCAGCTCAATGGCAGCTTCTACAGTGAGCTGAAGTCGCGTGGCACGGTCGGTGGGTTGCTCTGGGGCGACCGCTCACCGGCCATCGATTCGGTCTATCCACTCGCCCAGGTGGTGTTCCGCATGGCGCCTGACATCGACCGGCAGCCAGCGGCGACTCCGCTAGCCGCCTCAAATCAGGCGGTGGAAGCCAAGCCAGAACTCGCCTTCGGCGCCTGAGCATCCGGAAGGCTGGGGGCGAGCAGGTCAGTTGTGGGCCTGCTTCCAGGGGGTCCGGCCACCTCCAGCAATTGGGCCACGACCGACACCGCGATCACTTCGGGTTCCTTGCCCGCTATGCCTGGCAAGCCGATGGGACAGGTGAGCCGCGCCAGCGCCTCTTCCGTCACACCGCGCTGCTCGTAGCGGTGCATGAAGCGCGCGCGCTTGGTGGCGCTGCCGATCAGGCCGCAGAAGCTGAAATCTCCGCGGCGCAGGATGGCCTCGGTGATACGCAGGTCCAGATCGTGGCTGTGGGTCAGCACGAGAAAGAAGCTGCCCGGGGTGGCATGCGCCACCTCGGCCACGGGTTCATCCGTCGCCACCACCTGGATGTGGCGCGGCAATTGATCCGAGGCTGAAAACTCAGCCTCACGCTCGTCCACCCATGTCACCTCGCAGGGCAGGCCGGCGAGCAGATGCACGATGGCGCGGCCCACATGGCCGGCGCCGTGCAATTGCAAATGGAAACGCGGCGCCGGCCTGACCCAGTCCTGCAGGGCGGTGGCGTTCAGCCATCGATAACGCAGCACCAGGCTGCCACCACAGCACTGGCCCAGGCTGGGGCCCAGGGCGATGGGGTGGTCGAGCAGGGGAGCAACGTCGCCACCGTCTGAGGTGCTGGCCGCAGACAGGAAAATCCGCGCCTGGGCGATGGCCTGCAGCTCAAGATGCCCGCCACCGATGGTGCCGGCCACGGCGTCCGCGGCCACCAGCATGTGGGTGCCGGTCTCGCGCGGCACCGAGCCGCGGTGGCGCAGCACCATCACGTCGATGGCGGGCTTGCCCAGGGCCAGCCAGGCCTGTGCGGTGGCGAGCAGTTCGGCGGCGGTCATGGCGTGCGTGGAGTCACCAGCTCACGAGGTTCGAGGCGCTCAGGCCGGCCGGTCCGCCAGTGCATCCAGCACCGCCTCGGCCGTGGCCGGCGCGCGCAGCGGCGGCACCCAGCCGGCCGGGCCGGCGGCAGCGATGGCATCACGGATGGCGAGAAAGGCGCTGAAGCCCAGCAGCAGCGGCGGCTCGCCCACGGCCTTGCTGCGGTGGATGCTGTCGGCCACGTTGCCGTTCTCGAACAGGGCGGTCCGGAAGTCGGCCGGGATGTCGTTGGCCGTGGGGATCTTGTAGGTGCTGGGCGCGTGGGTCATGAGCAGGCCGGCGTTCCGGCCGCCGCCGGGTGTCCTGCCATCGGCCGGCTGCCACCACAGCTCTTCCATGGTCAGCCAGCCCATGCCCTGGATATAGGCGCCCTCGATCTGGCCGATGTCCAGGGCCGGGTTCAGGCTGCGCCCCACGTCATGCAGCAGGTCGGCGCGCAGCAGGGTGGATTCACCCGTGAGCGTGTCCACGATGACCTCGCTCACCCCC
>JBJOKP010000383.1:0-3798 GCA_046046045.1 Pseudomonadota bacterium
GGCGCAAGGTGGCCGTGCGCCTGCGCTCCTCCCTGCGCGCCAGCGACCTGGTCGGCTCGCTGGGCAACGATGCCTATGCCGTGCTGCTGACCTGGCTGCTGGCCACCAAGGACGCCCAGCTGGTGCGGGAGAAGCTGCTGCGCGAGATGCGCCGGCCCTTCAGCGTGGGCGGCGACAGCCTGGTGCTGGGCGTGGGCAGCGGCGTGGCGGTCTACCCCGAAGATGCCCGCGACGGCCCCAGCCTGCTGCGCATTGCCCATGGCGCCGCCGCCACCAATGGCGACCTGCGCGAAGGCACGGGCTTTGCCGGCCTGGGCAAGGTGGGCGCGGCCAACGACGACATGCTGGATGACTGAGCCCGGCCTACCAACTGCCTCGGCGGACCCGGCCGGCCACGCCATCTCGGCGGTGTCGGGCCTGCAGGTGCATGTGCATGTGCAGGACCTGACCCTGGCCTGGCCCGGCCAGCCGGCGTTGTTCCGACACTGGCACTTCGAGCTGGCCCCCGGTCTGCACCATCTGCAGGGCGAACGTGGCAAGACCAGCCTGATCCAGCTGCTGGCGGGCGAGGCCCAGGCCCTGGCCGCCTGCAGCGCCGGCCGGTTTCATCTGAACGGCGAGGCCTGGCAGCCGGCGGCCGGCGTCCCGCGCGTCTTCCACCTCGATCCCCGCTCGCCGGCCTGGAACGGCCACACGCCCGAGGCCATCCAGGCCGAAGTCGCCCGCCGCCAGGGCGCGCGCTTCGACCTGGATGGCTGGCAGCACTACCTCGAGGGCCTGGCCCTGCAGCCCCATCTGGGCAAACGCATGGACATGCTCTCCACCGGCAGCCGCCGCAAGGTGATGCTGGCCGCCACCCTGGCCAGCGGCGCCGACCTGCTGCTGCTGGACGATGCCACGGCCGGCCTGGACCAGCCTTCGCTGGCCTGGCTAGGAGCGGCCCTGGCTGAATTGGCTCAATCGGCTGAATTGGCGGTCGGCAGCTCAACGTCGGCCGTGCCGGCGCCGGTCTGCCTCATCGCCGCGCCCTGGGGCCTGCAGGACGAGCTGCCCTGGGCCAGCACGCTGGACCTGCCCGAGGGCTGAGCGTCGCAGCCTGCCGGCAGGGAGGGCAGGGCGGATCAGTGCTGTAGACCGGTGTCCGGGGGTGATCCAGGCGCTGGATCAGGAGCAGGATCTGCGGCCAGGTCAGGCGGCAGCAGCGGCCGGCCGGTGGCTGCGGCCAGGGCGGCCCGAGTCTCCCAGGTGACCTTCATGACCAGCAGATGCACCGCAGCCAGATCGGGCAGGCGCGGATTCTGGTATCGCTCGTCGTGCACGACGCCGCCGGCCACGTAACGCTCGCCCTCGAACAGGTCATAGCCCTGCTTCACGATCTCCATGGGCCCCTGAAGGTTCTGCCGGCACTTGGTGTGGCAGGGGAAGCGGGCCGGCCGGGCGACATAGCCGGTCTTCAGGCCGTCCACCAGGATGGGCACCTCCTTCATGAGGGGTTCCATGGCCGTGGGCTGGTCCTCGCGGGCGCCACCGTCAGAGGCGTTCGATCTGGCCCGCAGTGGCGAGCGCGTGCTGCGTCCCGGCATCCCGTGGAGGCGGCCGAGAGGGCCCGTCCAGGGCCGGCCGCGCAGCGCCTGGAACTCCCGCCAGCGCGCCCACAGCGCCTGGCCGCGCAGGCAATGCCCTTCCTCGCAGGTGAGGCAGATCAGGTCGTCCTTGCTGACCCGGGTGCCCTCGAACCAGTACTGCTCGGCGATCCGGCCATCGTGGCGGATGCGCGTGGCCGCCGCAATCTGGTGGCGGCCATGGGGCGTGGGCACCGCGTCGCTGACCCGGCCGCGTGTGCCCCGCGGGGAACGCCAGTTGACGATGGCCCTGAGCCGGGCGAGCATCATTCGGGCGGTCTTGGGCATGGGTCTCCTTCGAGTGGCGTGAACAAGGGTGGGGCCCCGCCACGACCCGGGGAAGCCCGGCGTGGCGCCGGCGGGGTGAACGATCTCCGGCCTGCCGCCCCGGGTCAAGCAATGCCCGAGGCCGCCGCGGCGGTCTTTGCTTGTGCCGGCCGCAGGCTTCTGCTACCGGGCCACGGCATATCGCCAGCCCACCGCCACGCACCTAGGCGACAGCCAGCAGCCACCGCCCGCCCCACCATGCGCATGCGCCGCCGACCCGGCCGCCACCGCTCAACCGATCAGGAGACCGCCCGCATGACCTCTGCTTCCGCCCCCTCTGCCGCCACCGCCGCTCCCAGCCTGCGCGACCAGGTCAGCGCCGAGGAATGGGCGCTGCGCGTGGACCTGGCCGCCGCCTACCGCCTGGTGGCCCTGCATGGCTGGAGCGACGCGGTCTTCACCCACATCAGCGCCCGCATCCCCGGGCCCGAGCACCACTTCCTCATCAACCCCTACGGCCAGCTCTTCGAGGAGATCACCGCCTCCTCCCTGGTCAAGGTGGACCAGCACTGCCACAAGCTCAGCGACAGCCCCTATCCGGTCAACCCGGCGGGCTTCACCATCCACAGCTGCATCCACGAGGTGCGAGCCGACGCCGGCTGCGTGCTGCACACCCACACCCGCGCCGGCGTGGCCGTGAGCGCGCAGAAGGCCGGCGTGTTGCCCATCAGCCAGCAGAGCACCTTTGTCCTGGCCTCGCTGGCCTATCACGACTACGAGGGCGTGGCCCTGCGCGACGAGGAGAAGCCGCGCCTGCAGCGCGACCTGGGCAACGCCAACTACCTCATGCTGCGCAACCACGGCCTGCTGACCGTGGGCCGGACCATCGCCGACGCCTTCCTGGCCATGTACACCTTCGAGAACACCTGCCGCATCCAGATCGATGCCCAGGCCGGCGGGGGTGAACTGGTCCACGTCCATCCGTCCATCCTGCAGGGCCTGGCCGAGGTGTTCACCAAGGTCACCGCCGGCATGGGCGCCGGCATCGTCTGGCCCGCCATGCTGCGCAAGCTGGACCGCATCGATCCGTCCTACCGCGACTGAGGTGCAAGGAGGGCCCGGGCTGGCTAGCCCGGCTCGGCCCCGCCCCTCACTCCGTGACCTTGCCGCGCCCGGCCTTGATGCCGGCGCGCTGGGACTTGCCTTCCAGCCGGCGCTGTCTGGAGCCATAGGTCGGCTTGGTCGGCTTGCGGCTGCGCGGCACATGGCTGGCCTGGGCGATCAGCTCCTGCAGCCGGGCCAGGGCCTCGGCCTTGTTGGCCGCCTGGCTGCGGCAGGCCTGGGCCTTGATCACCAGCACGCCCTCGCGGCTGATGCGCGAGTCCCCGCAGGCCAGCAGTCGTTGCTTCACCGCCTCGGGCAAGGTCTGGGAGGCGTGGATGTCGAAGCGCAGGTGCACCGCGCTGGCGGTCTTGTTGACATGCTGGCCGCCCGGCCCCTGGGCGCCGATGGCGCTGAATTCCAGCTCGGTGGCTGGAATGAGGAGGGCCGGGGCGCGTGGGTCGGACATGGGCGCAGGGTAGCGCGCAGGGCAGGGCGGGCCCGTGATCAGGCACTCGAGACCGGTGCGTCATCAGCCCGGGCCACACCGCCCGACACGGCCAGTTCCGCCCCGGCGCGGCGGGCCTGGTGGCGGCCGGCCTGCTTGCCGGCGTAGAGGGCAAGGTCGGCGCGGCGCAGCAACTGGTCGAGCTCGCGGCCGTCCTGCGGTGCCAGGGCATAACCGATGGTGACACCCACCGTGGGGCGGGCGCCCGCCGGGCTCTCCAGCTCGATGGCCTGATCAAACGCCCGCAGCACCTGCTGAGCCACGCGGGCGGCATCTGCCTCGTCCACGAAGGGGCCGGCC
>JBJOKP010000384.1:0-3789 GCA_046046045.1 Pseudomonadota bacterium
AAGTTGGACGAGCGGACCGGCAGATCCTTGATGATCAGACCGGCGGCATGGACCTTCGAGGCCTCGGCATCCTGCGTGTTGACGCCGTAATTGCCGATGTGCGGATACGTCAGGGTGACGATCTGCCGGCAATAGCTGGGGTCGGTGAGGATTTCCTGGTAGCCGGTGATGGCGGTGTTGAACACCACCTCACCGACGGTGTGACCGGCAGCGCCGATCGAGGTACCTAGAAAGACCGTGCCGTCTGCAAGTGCGAGAAGGGCGGGAGGCAGGACGGGCAGCACGGGAACTCCGGAGGGACGGCGCGCCCAGCCCCGCGCCCTGCCAGCCTGACGCGGCAAGGCGTCTGGCCGTAGGGCCGAGTCCGGTGGGGATCGACAGCGGGATCGCTAGGCGGCAATGTGGTTTGGACAAACCTGTGAAGTATAGCCGGGGACGGGTTTTCCCTGGAACTCTTCCTGCTCGCCGAGGCGCCCTTCCACCCTGGCCTCAGAGCGCGGCAATGCCGGCGCGGGCGATCTGGGCATCTTCCGTGGACTTCACCCCGCTCACGCCCACGGCACCCACGCACTGGCCGTTCACCAGCACAGGCACGCCGCCTTCGAGCATGCCTTCCAGCGTCGGTGCGCTGAGGAAGGACATACGCCCCTGGTTGATGACGTCCTCGTAAACCTTGGACTCACGCCGCCCCAGCGCCGAGGTGCGGGCCTTGGCCGGGGCGATCTGGGCCGAGATCGGCGCCGCGCCGTCCAGACGCTGGAGCCACAGCAGATGGCCGCCATCGTCCACGATGGCAATGCTGACCGCCCACTGGTGGGCGAGGGCCTCGGCCTCGGCGGCGGCGGCGATGCGTTTCACATCGGCGAGGGAGAGATAGGGCTTGGTATTCATGGACGACTCCGGGCAGGTGTTGGATCAGTTTGCGGAAGGCCAGGCGCAGCAGTTCGCACGGATCGCGAAATGCAATTCAGGCACCACGCTTCACTGATTGCGCGCGGTTCCGGGCAAAGGCTTCCCAGCTCCCACCATAGCAGCGCAACGCTGCCGGATTGCCCCCGCGGCGCTTAAGGCAGACTTCACCCAGGCAGCCGGGCCTTGAAGTCCCTCGCACCTCCCCCATTTCCTCGCCGTGAGCCCTGGAGGTCTGGCTGTCCCTAGGTCCAGGCCGCAGAGGCCGGGAACTAGAATCAGCAGCAAAGATCAGAAACAGTCCATCCAATCAGGATGAGGCTCTGACTTCACACAGGAGAAGCCATGAACGAAGGTCTGCAAAGCTATTCCATGTACGGCATGCCGGCCGTGAGCGCCGAGCAACGCAACCGCGTGCTCCGCAACACCTACTGGCTGCTGGCCTTGTCGATGATCCCCACCGTGCTGGGCGCCTGGGTGGGCGTGAGCACCGGCGTGATGGCCATGATGGGCACCGGCCTGTCCATCATCCTCTTCCTGGCGGGCGCCTTCGGCTTCATGTTCGCCATCGAGAAGACCAAGGACAGCGCGGCTGGCGTGGCCGTGCTGCTGGCCTTCACCTTCTTCATGGGCCTGATGCTGTCGCGCCTGCTCGCCGCCGTGCTGGGCTTCAAGAACGGCGGATCGCTGATCATGCTGGCCTTCGGTGGCACGGCCGGTGTCTTCTTCGCCATGGCCAGCCTGGCCACGGTGATCAAGCGCGACCTGTCGGCCCTGAACAAGTTCCTCTTCGTGGGCGTGATCCTGCTGCTGGTGGCCGGCATCATCAACATCTTCGTGCAGTCGAGCGCTCTGATGATCACCCTGTCGCTGCTGGCGATCGGCATCTTCTCGGCCTTCGTGCTGGTGGACATCAAGCGCATCATCGACGGCGGCGAGACCAACTACATCACCGCCACCCTGGCCATCTATCTGGACCTGTACAACATCTTCCAGAACCTGCTGGCCCTGCTGGGCATCTTCGGCGGAGAACGCGAGTGACGCGTCAAGCGGTCAGGCACTGATCGCCTGAATGCAGAGGGCCCCAAGCGGGGCCCTTTTCTTTTGCGCCACGTCGCCCGTTGGGCGGCGCCGGGAACGATCAGTACTCCGACCCGCTGCCGTAGCTGCCGGGGGCAAGGTTCTCGAACTTCGTGTTGGCCCGCAGGAAGGCCAGCTTCACCGTGCCCACCGGGCCGTTACGCTGCTTGCCGATGATGATCTCGGCCACGCCCGGCTCCTTCGAGTCCTTGTTGTAGTACTCGTCGCGGTAGATGAACATGATGACGTCGGCATCCTGCTCGATGGCGCCCGACTCGCGCAGGTCGCTCATCATGGGCCGCTTGTCGGTACGGGTTTCGACCGAGCGGTTGAGCTGGGAGAGCGCAATCACCGGGCACTGCAGCTCCTTGGCCAGGGCCTTGAGGCCGCGCGAGATCTCGCTGATCTCGGTCGCGCGGTTCTCGCCGGAGCTGGAGGCCGAGCCGCTCATCAGCTGCAGGTAGTCGATGATGATGAGGCCAAGCTTGCCGCACTGGCGGGCCTGGCGGCGGGCCCGGGCACGCAGTTCGGCGGGCGTGAGCGCCGGCGTTTCGTCGATGAACAGGCTGACATTGCGCAGCTGGTCGACCGCCTCGGAGAGCCGGCCCCATTCCTCGTCATCCAGCGCGCCGGTGCGCAGATGCTGCTGGTCGATGCGGCCCAGCGAACCCACCATGCGCAGCGCCAGCTGGGAGGCGCCCATTTCCATCGAGAACACGCAGACCGGCAGACCTTCCTTGACCGCCACGTGTTCACCGATGTTGAGGGCGAAGGCCGTCTTGCCCATGGAGGGCCGCGCCGCCAGGATGATGAGGTCGCCGGCCTGCAGGCCGGCCGTCATGCGGTCCAGATCGATGAAGCCGCTGGGCACGCCGGTCACCTCGCCGGCGCCGTTCTCGGCCAGTTCCTGCACCCGGTCGATCAGTTCGACCACCAGGTTGTCCATCGAGTGGAAGCCCTGCTTGGTGCGCGAGCCCTCCTCGCCGATCTTGAAGATCTTGCCTTCGGCCTCGTCCAGGATCTGGGCCACCGCCCTGCCCTGCGGGTTGAAGGCATTGGTGGCGATCTCGTCGCTGGCCTCCACCAGCTTGCGCAGGATGGCGCGCTCGCGCACGATCTCGGCGTAGCGCCGCATGTTGGCAGCGCTGGGCACGCTCTCGGCCATGGCGTTGAGGTAGGCAATGCCGCCCACCTCCTCCGCCTTGCCCAGGCTCTGCAGCTGCTCGTAGACGGTGATCACGTCCGCCGGCTTGTTCGAGCCGACCAGCGTGGCGATGGCCGCAAACACGGTGCGGTGCTCGAAGCGATAGAAATCACCCTCGCTGAGCAGGTCACCCGCTCGGTCCCAGGCGCTGTTGTCGATCAGCAGCCCGCCGATGACGCTCTGCTCGGCCTCGACCGAATGCGGCGGCACCCGCAGGCGCGCCACCTCGTCGTCGGGGATGGTGGGGCGGGCGGGAAACCCGGGTGGCGAGAGCAGTGCAGACATGCCGAAATCATAGGCGGCCCAGGCAACACCGCCTGTGCACAGCGCTGTGGATATCCGGGGGAGTTCCAGGGGACAGCCACATCGTTCGCGGGCGCTGCCGGCGCGCACGGACGAGCGCCTCCGTTCAGCCTGCCGGAAACGACAAAGCCGGCACTGAGGCCGGCTTTGAGGGGGCTGGGTGCAGCCCCGCGTCTGGACCGGTGGGCAGGACGAGCCCGCACACCGGCGCGCGACGGATTCAGTCGATCTCGGCGACCACGGCCACCTGGATCTCGACCACGACGTCGGTGTGCAGCGCGACGGACACGGTC
>JBJOKP010000385.1:0-3788 GCA_046046045.1 Pseudomonadota bacterium
TGGGCGCTGGCCAGCCCATGCAGTTCACGGGCAACCTCGGCCGAGGCGGTGGTGTGGTCCACGAAGATGGCCGAATGCGACATGCCGGCGAATGCGCCCTGCTCGCCCAGCACCACCGAGCGCAGGTCATCGTCATTGCCGACGCAGCAGAAGACGATCTCGGCGCCCTCGGCCGCCGCACGCGGCGTGGCCGCATGGGCCACCGCCAGGCCAGCATGGTCGGCCACCCAGGCCTGGGCCTTGGCGGCGGTGCGGTTGTAGACCGTCACCTTGTGGCCGGCACGGGCCAGATGACCGGCCATGGGCCCGCCCATGACGCCCAGGCCGAGAAAGGCCACCTGGCGCGGGCTGATGGCGTCGTAGCTGCGGGTGGAGGCAGGTGCGGGTGCGTTCATGGCAGGTCGGGGCCGGTCATTGCCGGAAGATGGAAGGAGCCCGCAGTATCGACCGGCGCCGGCGCTTTCGGCCGGTGCCCGGGTTTTCCTCACAAGGAAACGCCGGGCCGCCCCAAGTTTCCTTGACCCCCTCGGGGGGCGGGCGGGGCGCAGCCCGGCCCTGGGGGCGCTCAGAGGATGGTGAGGTGCTCGGTGCCGCTGCCGAAATCGCTGTTGCGGGCGCGGGCGCTGTTGAGCTTGATCGACAGGCGCAGGTCGTTGAGCGAATCGGCGTTGCGCAAGGCATCGGCGTAGCTGACCATATAGCCTTCGTAGAGGTCGTAGAGCGACTGGTCGAAGGTCTGCATGCCCAGTTCGCGGCTGCGCTTCATCACGTCCTTGATCTGGCTGACCTCGCCCTTGAAGATGAGATCGCTGATCAGCGGGCTGTTGAGCATCACCTCCACCGCGGCGATGCGGCCCGTGCCTTCCTCGCGCGGCAGCAGGCGCTGCGACACCGTGGCACGCAGGTTGAGCGAGAGGTCCATCAGCAGCTGCGGCCGACGGTCCTCGGGGAAGAAGTTGACGATGCGGTCCAGCGCCTGGTTCGCGCTGTTGGCATGCAGGGTGGCCAGGCAGAGGTGACCGGTCTCGGCGAAGGCGATGGCATGGTCCATCGTGGCGCGGTCGCGGATCTCGCCCATGAGGATGACATCGGGCGCCTGGCGCAGGGTGTTCTTGAGCGCGGCGTCCCAATCCAGCGTGTCGATGCCGACCTCGCGCTGGGTCACGATGGAGTTCTTGTGCGGATGCACGAACTCCACGGGGTCCTCGATGGTGATGATGTGGTCGTGCGAGTTCTCGTTGCGGAAGTCCACCATGGCCGCCAGCGAGGTGCTCTTGCCCGAGCCGGTGCTGCCCACCAGGATCACCAGACCCCGCTTGGCCATGACGATCTCCTTGAGGATCTGCGGCAGGCCCAGCTGGTCGATCGAGGGCAGATCCTGCGGGATGGTGCGGAACACCAGGCCCACCTGGCCCTGCTGCATGAAGGCGTTGACGCGGAAGCGCCCAGTGCCCGGGGGCGAGATCGCGAAGTTGCACTCCTTGGTGCGCTCGAACTCGGCGGCCTGCTTGTCGTTCATCACCGCACGCGCCAGGGCCACGGTGTGCTGGCCCGTCAGTGGCTGGGGCGAGACCTTGGTGACCTTGCCATCGACCTTGATGGCCGGCGGGAAATCGGCCGTGAGGAAGAGGTCCGACCCCTTGCGCGAGACCAGCAGGCGCAGCAGGTCGTTGACGAATTTCGATGCCTGATCGCGTTCCATGGCCCTTCGTTCCGTCCCTTCAGCCCGGGAAGTTCTCGGGCATGCGCGCCTTCGAACGGGCTTCTGCCACCGTGATGACATTGCGCTTGACCATGTCCATCAGGCATTGGTCCAGGGTCTGCATGCCCTGGGACTGGCCGGTCTGGATGATGGAATACATCTGCGCCACCTTGTTCTCGCGGATCAGGTTACGGATGGCCGAGTTGCCCAGCATGATCTCGTGGGCAGCCACGCGGCCATTGCCGTCGCGCACCTTGCAGAGCTGCTGCGAAATGACGGCGAGCAGCGATTCGGAGAGCATAGCCCGCACCATCTCCTTCTCGGCCGCGGGGAAGACGTCGACGATACGGTCGATGGTCTTGGCGGCGCTGGAGGTGTGCAGGGTGGCGAAGACCAGGTGGCCGGTCTCGGCTGCCGTCAGCGCCAGGCGTATGGTCTCCAGGTCGCGCATTTCGCCCACCAGGATGGCGTCCGGGTCCTCGCGCAGGGCCGAGCGCAGGGCGTTCTCGAAGGACTTGGTCTGCGGGCCGACTTCGCGCTGGTTGACCAGGCACTTCTTCGATTCGTGCACGAACTCGATCGGATCCTCCACGGTCAGGATGTGACCGAAGGCGTTCTCGTTCATGTGGTTGACCATGGCGGCCAGCGTCGTGCTCTTGCCCGAGCCGGTCGGACCGGTCACCAGCACCAGGCCGCGCGGCTTGAGCGCCATGTCGGCGAAGACCTTGGGCGTCTTCAGGTCCTCCAGCGTCATGACCTTGTCCGGAATGGTCCGGAATGCCGCGCCCGGGCCGCGGTTCTGGTTGAAGGCATTGACCCGGAAGCGCGCCAGGTTCTGGATCTCGAAGCTGAAGTCGCACTCCAGCGTTTCCTCGAAGACCTTGCGCTGCTGGTCGTTCATCACGTCGTAGATCATGGCGTGCACCTGCTTGTCGGTGAACGCATCGACGTTGATGCGGCGGACCTCGCCATGCACCCGGATCATGGGCGGCAAGCCGGCCGACAGGTGCAGGTCCGAGGCCTTGTTGCGGACGGTGAAGGAAAGGAGCTGCGTGATGTCCATGAAAGCTGCCGTCCGACAGGGCTTTGGAGTGAGGCAGCTGGCTGCCGGTGGGGGTCAGCAGGGCCGCGGCGGATGGGGACACACGCACAATGCGCCCTCTCCTGACCCTGTCCGCAGGCATTATGACGACGATCGCAGACCACCTGCAAACCGTGCGGCAGCGCATTGCAAGCGCCTGTGTCGCCTCTGGCCGAGACCCCTCAAGCGTGGGGCTGCTGGCCGTCAGCAAGGCGCAAGACGCCGCGGCGCTGGCCCAGGCCTTTGCGGCCGGGCAATGCCATTTCGGCGAAAACTACGTGGCCGAGGCCCTGGTGAAGATCGAGACCCTGGCCGATCGGCGCAGCGAACTCGTCTGGCATTTCATCGGCCCGCTGCAGGCCAACAAGACCCGCGCGGTGGCCGAACATTTCGACTGGGTGCACAGCGTCGACCGCCTGCGCGTGGCCCAGCGGCTGTCGGAGCAGCGTCCTGACCATCTTCCGCCCCTGCAGATCTGCCTGCAGGTCAATATCAGCGCCGAAGACAGCAAGAGCGGTGTGGCGCCAGCGGACACCCTGGCCTTGGCGCGCGCCGTGAGCGCCCTGCCCCGCCTCAGGCTGCGCGGCCTGATGGCCATTCCGGCGCCGGCCGAGGGCGAGGCAGCCCAGCGCCGGCCGCTGGCTTCCCTGCGCGCCCTGAGGGATGACCTGCAGGACCAGCTGGGGGCCGAGGGCCTGGCGCTCGACACCCTGTCCATGGGCATGAGCGCCGATCTGGAGGCCGCGGTGGCCGAAGGCGCCACCTGGCTGCGCATAGGCACGGCCATCTTCGGCAGTCGCCCGACCAGGCCCTGAGGCCCTGATCTAGCCGGCTGCACCGGGCAAGCCTGGGCTGCCCGGCATGGCGCCCGATTACCGTTTACCAGCTCACCTCGCGCTCCGGCGTGGCGCCGATGCGGTGGATGCTCTGGTCGGCGCCCTCGAATTCCTCTTCCTGCGTCAGGCGCAGGCCCATGGTGGCGCGCAGCACACCGTAGACCGCGCC
>JBJOKP010000386.1:0-3784 GCA_046046045.1 Pseudomonadota bacterium
TCGCCAGACCGCCCAGGGCCTGGCGGCCGTGGTCGAGACCAGCCGTGCTGCCGGCAGCGTGCAGCCCGCCGAAGCGAGCCGGAGCCGGCCCCAGCCGCCAGCCCAGGGGGTGACGGCCGACCCCCTAGCCAGCACGGCCGAAGCGGAGGCTGCCGCGGAACTGACGCGCCTGCAGCAGGCCGTGCAGTCCATGCAGCAGAGCCTGCGCGATGTCGCCCGCGGCGTGCAGAACCAGTCCACCATGGCGCGGCCCCTGGGCAGCGCCAAGGCCGCCGGGGCTCCATCCGCGGCTTCGGTCGGGCCGGCCGGTGGGGCCCCGCGACCCGGGTCACCACTGCCACCCGCTCCGGCCGACCTGCACCCGGCTGACCGGCCAGCCAAGCTGAATGCCGGCCAACGGTTGCCACAGAGGGTTCTCCCGCCCGCCGAAGATCCCTTGCTGCGTGGCCTGCCTGCAGCCCGCCCGGCCGCCGGCCAGGAGGTGGGCCATGCCGTCGAGGCCGCCCGCCGCAGCGCCCTGGTGGTGAGCCAGGTGGTCGGTCATCTGGACGACATGTCGCAGACCAGCCGCCGCATCGTCGACACCCTGAGCCTGATCGACACCATCGCCTTCCAGACCAATCTGCTGGCCCTCAATGCCGCCGTGGAGGCGGCCCACGCGGGTGAGCAGGGCAAGGCTGCCCGGGTGGTGGCCAACGACGTGAAGCTGCTGGCCCAGCGCGCCGCCACCGCCGCGCGCGAGATCAAGGCCCTCATTGGCGGCGCGGTGCAGAAGCTCGATGCCGCCGGCCACGGCCTGGGCGCCACGGCCGGCAACGGCCGCACCATGGATGCCATCGTCGGCTCGCTGCAATGTGTGACCGACATCGTCGGCCACATCCATCAGCTTTCCGATGCCGCGGCAGCCAGCGCCGGCACCGCCCACCTCAGCATCGAGCAGCTGGAGCAGATGAACCAGCAGAACAGCCTGCTGGTGAGCCAGAGCGCCGGCGCCGCGGAATCGCTGCGGGTGCAGGCCGAGCGCCTGCAGAAGGTGGTGGCTGCCTTCCGCCTGCTGCAGCAGACCCAGGAAGCGGCCTGGACGGCGCACAGCGCCATCCGCGAGGCGCGCCTGAGCAGCATCGCCCTGCGCCCGCCCGGCACGGGTGGCGCGACACCGGCCGCCTCGTCCTCCGATCCTGACCTGCCCGGCACCCCGGGCGGCAGCCGCGGCGCCTGAGCCTGGTCAGATCGGCGCGGTGCGCGCCTCCAGCCAGGCCAGGGCGGCGGCATCGGCCGCATCGCCGCCGCGCAGGTGCGGCGCCAGGCGCTGCCTGACCTCGGCGTGATAGCGGTTCAGCCAGGCCCGCTCGTCCTCGCGCAGCAGGGCCAGGTCGATGCAGCGGGTGTCGATGGGGCAGAGGGTGAGGGTCTCGAACTCGAGGAAGTCGCCGAACTCGCCGCCGCCCTCCAGACCCTGGGCCGCCCGGTTCAGCACCAGGTTCTCGATGCGTATGCCCCAGTGGCCGGGGCGATAGAGGCCCGGCTCGATGGAGGTGATCATGCCGGGCCACATGGCCATGCTGGCATCGGGCAGGGCGCGCGAGATGTTCTGCGGCCCCTCGTGCACGTTGAGGAAATAGCCCACGCCGTGGCCTGTGCCATGGCCGTAGTCCAGGCCCTGTTCCCAGAGCGGGGCGCGCGCCATCACGTCCAGCATGGGGCCGGGCGTGGCGACCGGGAAGCGCAGGCGCGACAGGCCTATCGTGCCCTTGAGCACCCGGGTGTAGTCGCGCTTCTGCGCCTCGCTCACCTGGCCGATGGGCCAGACGCGGGTGATGTCGGTCGTGCCGCCCAGGTACTGGCCGCCCGAGTCGATCAGCAGCAGGCCCTGGGCACACAGGCCGGCCGGGGTGCTGATGGGTGAATACGCGTCCGGCAGGGCGCGGTAATGGGGCAGGGCGCCGTTGGCGTTGAAGCCGGCGATGGTGGAGAAGCTCAGGCAGACATAGCCGGGCTGGCGGGCGCGTTCGGCCGTGAGGCGCTCGTCCACGGTCAGCTCGCTGATGGTCTCGCGCCCCAGGGCCTGCTCGAACCAGGCGTAGAAGCGGCACATGGCTGCCCCGTCCAGCTCCATGGTGTGGCGCACCTGCTCGGCCTCGGGCGCACTCTTGCGGCTCTTGGCCAAGGTGCTCGGGTTCATGGCCTCGACCACCTTGACGCCGGGGGCCACCGCCTGGCGGAAGCCCCAGGTGATGCGGCGCGGGTCGATCATCAGCACGGCCTGCGCCGGCAGGGCGGCCAGGGCGGCGGCCGCGCCGGCATAGGGCACGACGGCCACGCCATCGGCCGCCAGCCGGGCGATCAGTTCGGCCGGCAGCTTGGCCGGGTCGACGAAGAGGCTGGCGGCCTCGCGGCCGATCAGCAGGTGGGCGCAGAAGACCGGGTTGTAGTCCACGTCCGCGCCGCGCAGATTGGTGATCCAGCAGATGTCGTCCAGGGTGGAGACGAAATGGTGGCTGGCCCCCTGGGCCGCCATTGCCTCGCGCACCCGGGCCAGCTTGTCGGCCCGGGCCTGGGGTGCCTGCGGCGCCAGGTGTTCGTAGATGGCCGCGCCGGGCAGGGCCGGGCGGTCGGCCCAGACCTCGTCCAGCACATCGAGGTCGGTGCGCAGGCGAATGCCACGCGGCGCCAGCGCCACCTCCAGCAGCTTGGCCACGGCCAGGCTCAGCACCGCGCCGTCCACCGCCAGGGTGGCGCCATCGGGCAGTTCACGCGCCAGCCAGTCGATGTGGTGGGTGTGGGCGCCGGTGGCGATCTTCACCAGGTCGACGCCACTGCCGGCCAGCTCGCGCTCGGCCTGCACCCAGTAGCGGCTGTCGGCAAACAGCACGGCACGCTGCTGCAGCACCACCAGCGTGCCCATGGAGCCGGTGAAGCCCGAATAGCGCTCGCGGCCCTGCCAGCGTGCGGGCAGGTATTCCGAAAGGTGCGGGTCGGCCGAAGGCACGAGCAGGGCATCGACCTGCTGGCGGGCCAGGGCGGCCTGCAGTTCGGCCAGGAGGTGACGGCTGGTGTGGGTGCGGGTGTCCATGCCCCATTCTGACAAGCCTGCCGGATCTTCGCGATTCACGTTCTCCGCCTGCGGAAAACCCGCTCGCACCGGCGCGGCACCTGCACGACAGTGAGGCCACCGCTCGCCCACGCCCCTGAATCACAGGTCCAGACAGAGACCGGGAGACCTTTCCATGCCTGCCCCCTTTCCGCCGCCCCAGCAAGCCCTGCTCGACCATGTGCGCCGCCATGCCCGCGAACGTGGCGATCAGATCTACCTGACCCAGCCCCTGGGGGCGGCCGGAGGCGGGCGTTGCGAGGACTACAGCTGGTCGCGCAGCTGGGACGAGGCGGCCCGCATGGCCGCCCACCTGCAGGGCCTGGGCCTGCCGCGCGGGGCGCGGGTGGCCATCCTGTCCAAGAACTGCGCCCACTTCATCCTGGCCGAGCTGGCCATCTGGATGGGGGGCTACACCACGGTGGCCATCTTCCCGACCGAAACGGCCGAGACCGTGCGCTTCGTGCTCGAACACAGCGAGGCCAGCGCCATCTTCGTGGGCAAGCTCGACACCTGGCCGGCCCAGGCACCGGGCGTGCCGGCCGGCCTGCCGCGCATCCGCTTTCCCCTGGCGCCCGACACCGCCGACCTGCGCGGCCTGCCCGACTGGGACGCCATCGTGGCCAAGACGCCGGCCCTGGACCCGGTGGCCAGCCGGGCCGGTGACGAACTGGCCATGCTCATCTACACCTC
>JBJOKP010000387.1:0-3773 GCA_046046045.1 Pseudomonadota bacterium
TCTGCCGCCGGTCAAGGCTGGCGGACTCTAGCCGGAAATGCCAGATCGTCCGGGGGTGACCTCCCCGGGCCTGTTGCGGATATCCCAAGCGCCGCGGTGCGGGCGAGGCGATGCCGGGCCGCCGTGGTGTGCGGCTCAGGTCGGCGCTGCGCCCGTGCCGGCCGGGCGCTGCTGGATGCCATCCCCCTGCAGCACCAGTACCCGGTCGGCGCGTGCCGCGGCCGCCTCGGCATGGGTCACGATGAGGCAGGCCGCGCCCTGCTCCCGGGCCTGGGCGCAGAGCAGGTCCAGCACCCGGGCGGCGGTGGCCGGGTCGAGGTTGCCGGTGGGTTCGTCGGCCAGCACCAGGGCCGGCCGGTGCACCAGGGCGCGGGCGATGGCCACCCGCTGCAGCTGCCCGCCCGAAAGCTCGCGCGGCGCCCGCCCGCCCAGTCCGGCCAGGCCCACGGCGGCCAGCAGGGGCTCGACCCGTGCGGCGATGCGGGCCGGGTCACGCCAGCCCTGCAGCAACAGCGGCAGGGCGATGTTGCGGGCCACGTCCAGATGCGGCAGCACGTGGAAGGCCTGGAAGATGAAGCCCAGCTGCTCGCGCCGCAGCGCCGCGGCAGCCTGGTCATCCAGGGTGTCGATGCGCCGGCCGGCCAGCCAGACCTCGCCGGCGTCGGCGCGGTCCAGCCCGGCCATGCAGTTGAGCAGGGTGGACTTGCCCACGCCCGAGGCGCCCAGCAGGGCGAGCACCTCGCCCGGGGCCAGGTCAAGGTCGATCTGGCTGAACACCGGCTCGGCGCCATAGGCCTTGGCCAGGCCGCGCACCTTCAGCAGCGGTGCGACGGAATCGGAGACGTGCATCGACAGGTCAGCGGTGAAGTCCGCCATGTTCAGGGTGCCCCCACGGCCAGGGTGGTGCTGTCCAGCATCCCGACCTGGGCCGCGGGCCAGGCCCGCAGCAGCGGCGTCAGCGCCTGGCAGAAGCGGGCGGCGGGAGAGCTGGCACCGGCCGCATCGCAGGCCAGCACCTGGCGCTGCGGCAGGCTGCGCAGCCAGGTGAGCTGGCGCTTGGCGAGCTGGCGGGTGGCGGCGATGCCACGTTCGGCCAGGGCGGCTTCGCCGCCCGCCCGCCCGCCGTCCAGCCACTCCCAGGCCTGGCGGTAGCCCACGCAGCGCATGGCCGGCAATTCACCATGCAGGCCGGGCTGGTTGCGCAGGGACTCGACCTCGGCGATGAAGCCGGCCGCCAGCATGGCCTCGAAGCGCAGGGCGATGCGTTCATGCAGCCAGGCACGCGAAGCCGGCTCCAGGCTGATGAGCAGATGATCCGGCGCCGGCTCGCTGGCCGCCAGGCCTTCCGCCGGACTACCGCCCTGGAAGCGCCGCTGCAGGGCCGAAAGCGGCCGGCCGGTGAGCTGCCAGACCTCCAGCGCGCGCGAGATGCGCTGGGCGTCGCGCGGTGCCAGGCGCGCCGCCAGCAGCGGGTCGACCTGGGCCAGCTCGGCATGCAGGGCCGGCCAGCCGAAGGCGGTGCCCCGGGCCTCGATGGCGGCGCGCACGGCCGGGTCGGCGGCGGGCAGCGGGTCCAGGCCATCCATCAGCGCCTTGAAATACAGCATGGTGCCGCCCACCAGCAGGGGCAGGCCGCCCCGGGCCAGGATGTCGGCGATCAGCGCCAGCGCGTCGGCGCGGAACTCGGCCGCCGAATAGGGCTCATCCGGCGCGCGGAGGTCGATCAGGTGGTGGGGCGCGGCCGCCCGTTCTTCTGCCGAGGGCTTGGCCGTGCCGATGTCCATGCCGCGGTAGACCAGGGCCGAGTCCACGCTGATGATCTCCACCGCCGGCCCGCCGATGGCGCGGCTGTGCGCGGCCAGGGCCAGGGCCGCGGCGGTCTTGCCGCTGGCGGTGGGGCCGGCCAGGCCTAGCCAGCGCAGGGGGGGCGTCAGTGCGGGGGAAAACATGGCGCAGGGCGGAGGGAGTTCCGGCGGCAGGCTCGTTCAGCGCGGCGCGGCCACGGCGGCCGGTGCTGCACCGGGCACCGAGGCAGTGCCGGCCTGGCCCAGCTCGCCGTGGCGGCGCACCAGGGTCCAGATGAGCCCGCAGCTCAGGCTGGCGAACAGGGCGCCGCCCCAGGACAGCACCCCGGCGCCCAGGCGGGCCAGCAGGGGGCCCAAGGTCAGGCCGATGCCGAAGGCGACGAAGGCCGAGGCTGCCCCGGTCAGCGCCGAGGCCACGCCGGCCTTGTGCGGAAAGGGCGCCACCGCCCCCACCTGGCTGCAGGGCATGTAGCTGCCGTGGGCAAACTGGTAGAGCAGCTGCGGCAGCCAGACCGCCAGCAGGGCCGGCCAGCCCGCCGCCGGGCCCATCAGTGCCGGGATGACAAAGGCCAGCACGGCCAGCACCGACAGGCGCGTGGCAAACAGCACCGAGCCGGTCACGCCGCGCTGCGGCAGGTGGCGGCGGCAGTAGACCGTGCCGAGCAGGTAGCTGGTCGAGCAGCTGGCCGCCACCCCGCCATAGGCCAGGGGCGACAGCCCCAGCACGCCGATGTAGACGAAGGACGAGGCGGCCAGGAAGAGGAACAGCCCGCCATAGGTGGCGCAGGTCAGCAGCGCCCAGGCGCGGAAGCCCGGGTGGCCCAGCACCTCGCCCCAGCCCTGCACCAGGCTGATGAGGCGGCGGTCGGGGTGGCGGCGTTCCAGCGCCAGGGTCTCGGGCAGGCGCCAGACCACCAGGGCCAGGGCGGCCGCGCCGCCGCAGGCCACCGTCAGGAAGGTCGCCCGCCAGCCCAGGGTGGCGGTGACCAGCCCGCCCAGCAGCGGGCTGATGATGGCGATGGCGCCCAGGCCGGAGAGGCCGCGCGCCATCACCTGGGCGCCTTCGGCCGGCACATAGAGGTCGCGCACCATGGCGCGCGAGACCACCACCGTGGCCGCCACCGCCAGGCCCTGGGCCATGCGCAGCAGGATGAGGGCCTCGATGCTGCGCACCGCCGCGGCCACCAGGCTGGCCGCCACATAGGTGGACAGGCCCAGCAGCAGCACCGGCCGGCGGCCCCAGCGGTCGGACAGCGGGCCCCAGAACAGCTGGCCGACGCCGAAGGCCAGCAGCAGCGCCGCCATGGTCAGCTGGGCGGCCGACAGGCTGGCGCCCAGCTCGCGGGTGAGCAGGGGCAGGCCGGGCAGGTAGAGATCGGTGGTGAGGGCCTGCAGGCCCATCAGCAGGGCGATGGCCAGGGCCGCCAGCACGGGGCCGGGGCGGGGCAGAGGGGTGGCGTGGCTCAAGACGGACAGGGGAAACAGCACAGCGTGCAGTCAGGGTAACAGCCGGGCCCGGGTGCCTGCCGGGACCGGGCAGCACCGGCCACTTCCCCCTGGGTGTTGATGTGAAGCAGCTTTTCCTGGGCGGATTTGGGCCTGTTTTTCACGGCTTCGGGTCGTTCGAGGATCTCCAAGATGCGGTCACATGTCGCGGTGGCTCCTGCCTTGCGCCGGGCTGCCGGCGGCTTGCCGGGGCCGCGGCATTCCGCTTGCCCTTGTCCTCCTGTTCGTCCCCTTCGCCTGCCCGTCCTGCCATGTCTTCACTTTCGTTCTGTCTCGTGCCGGGTCGGCGCCTGCTGGCCCCCTGGCCTCTGGCGGGCAAGCTGGCGCTGCTGGTGGCACCGGTCCTGCCCGTCCTGCTGCTCGGTCTGGCCAGCCTGCTGATGGGGCGGCCGGCCCCACTGCTGGCCTGGAGCGGGGTGGTGGGAGGCGGTCTCAGTCTCTATCTCGGCCTCTGTCTGGCCG
>JBJOKP010000388.1:0-3767 GCA_046046045.1 Pseudomonadota bacterium
GCCAGGCCGACAAGCTCATCGTGCTGGACGGCGTGGACCTGCGCAGCAGCCTGGGCCTGGACGCCCAGGCTGCCAACCAGCAGATCATCGAAAGTCTGCTGCAGCACGGCAAGCTGCTGGTGGACACCAGCAACAACGGCTGAGCCAGGCGGTCACGGACGCCACCGACGTGGCGTCCGCGCCGCGAGCAACCATGGTCAGCGGATGGCCGGGCCGGTCAGGCCATCCAGCCCGCACTGCCAGAGATGCTCGACATCGGCCGCGGATTCCACGCCCTCGGCATAGACCTGCAGACCCAGCCCATGGAGCATGGCCACCATGCCACGCACGGCGGCAGCACGGGCCTCGTCCTGGGCAGCATGGCGCACCACGGCCGCATCCAGCTTCACGAAGTCCAGGCCAGACTCCAGCAGCACGCCCACGGGCGCGACCCGCTCACCGGCATGCTCCAGGCCGATGCGCACGCCCAACGGCTTGAGCTGACGGCAAAGCTCGGCCAGCGCTGCCGTGTGGTAGGCAGCACCGCCTTCATCCATCTCCAGTGACAGCCGTTCCGAGAGCTGGCGCCCCGCTGCCGCCAGACTGTCCCGCAGCCGCGGCACGAAGCCGGCATCCTTGAGCGACTGGGGTGAGAGATTCACCCCGCGGGCCTGGCCGTCCTTGCCGATGGCGGCCAGCGCCAGGCGCACCGCCAACTCGTCGCATCGTGGGGTCAAGCCGGTGCGCAGGGCCAGCGGCAGCCACTGGGCCCCAGGCGACCAGACACCGCCGGCACTCAGCTGCAGCCTCAGGGGCACCTCGAGGTGGTGCAGGCTGCCATCCCGCGCCCGCACCGGAAACTCCATCAGCCGCCCGCGCGCCGCGGAGAGGGCGTCGACGAGGTGATAGCGCCAGAGCTCCTCGCCTCCGCTGATGGGCGGCTGCTGGGCCGGTACCTGCACATCCAGGGAAAACGCACCCTTGGCCTCGGCCCGGGCCAGCACCGCATCGGCCGAGGACAGCAGTTCATTGGCACTGATGCCGCGCCGCCAGCCCACCATCGAGACCGCCACGGCGGCCGGTGGCAGGGCGGCCAGGGCGGCGCGGAGCTCGGTGATCAGGGCCTGCACCTCGTCGTCCCCCAGTTCGGGCGGCGCCAGCACCGCGAAGTCTCCCCCGTTGAGCCGGCCAAGCAGGGGCTGGGGACGGGCATCCGGCCAGCGGGCGGCCAGACGATCGACAAACTCCACCAGCGTGCGAGCGACGGCGCGCAGCATGGCATCGGTCTGGACATGGCCAGCCAGGCGGTTGAGTTCGGCGAGTTCCAGCAGCCGCACCAGCAGCAGGCGGCCGGCCTCGGCAGCGTCTTCCCCCTGCAAGGCGAGTTCCAGCCTGATCAGGAAGTGACTGCGCTTGGCCACCCCGGTCAGCCTGTCATGGTGGGCGCCGCGGCGCAGATGCTCCACCTCGCTGGCATGTTGTTCGCTCTGGCTGCGCACCCGGGCGACCAGGGCATTCATGGCCTCGGTCACGCGGCGCAATTCAGGGGTGCGGGGCACCACGACCTCGTGGTAACGCCGCTCGTGCAGGGACTGCGCCTGCATCACCACTTCCTCGAGCTTGCGTTTGATCTGGCGCGCCCCCAGCCATCCCACCAGCATGGCGACCAGGCCTATCAGCGTGAAGCCCACGGCCATGTGCCAGCTGGCATCCCAGAGCTCGTCGTAGGCATAGCCCACATGGCTCACCACCTCGACCCGACCCAGGGCCGACCAGCCCGAGGCCACCTGGGCCAGCCCGGCCTGGGGGCGGATAGGCACCAGGTCGACGAACCAGCCAGGCGCCCGCTCGCGCACGGCCGGTGCCTCGCGCTCCACCAGCGGCCTGCCCGCCAGATCGGCCAGCCGGATGGACCGATACGCGCCGGTATCGAACTGGGAGGCGATCGCCAGTTCGATCAGGGTGAAGTCGCCGCCTTGCTGGCCCAGATTGAGCGCAAGATTCTGGGCGTTGTCGGCATTCTTGAGGCTGAGCTGGGTTTCGAGATAGTTGCGCGCACCCAGCACCGACAGCGCCGCGGCGGCCGCGAACGCGAGCACGATGATGCTCAGGATCAGCAACCAGATCTGGCGTATCAGCGGCATGACAGCACTCCGGTCGAAATCCCGCCTTGCGGCCAGCAGGTACAGATCATGGCAAGCCCTCCTCACGCGCCTTGGACACCAGCTCCCGCCAACGCGTCAGGCGCGCCAGCGGATCTCCGGCGCTGCCTCCTGTCGTTCCCTGCCAGAGGCCATCGATGTTGAAACTGAAAACCGGTGTCAGGTCCCTCCGATCCGACGCCGGCCGTATCTCGGGGATGAGGTTGTCCAGGATCCAGGGGTCCCCTGCCGCCTCCGGAGGGTAATAGGCCAGGACCATGTGGGCCACGGAACTGCCGCCCCCCCAGGCCGTCAGATTTGCCCGCACATAGACCAGGCGCAGTCGCTGTGGCGCGACACCGACGGCCAGAAGCGAGAGATATTTCGCGATGGTGTAGTCCTCGCAATCCCCCTGGCCACGTACCAACATCTCCAGCGGGCTGGCCCAGTAATCGAGCTGTCCCCAGGTATCCATATCGGACCGAAACAATATGCGACGATTGAAGAAGACGTTCACCGTGGCCAGTTGCACCGTCTCTTCCTGGCTGCCGAGGTAATTGAGCAGCTCTCCCAGGGCCGCGGCAGACTGAATGCCAACTGGGCCGCGCCTGGCCCCGGCTGCCGTGAGACGGGAGACATCCCAGGCGGCGCAAAGGCCCGCCAGCGCAAGGGCCAGCAGGATCAGGCGACGCCCTCCTGCCCGGCGCCATCCTCCCCCATCACATCCCTTCGTCGCTGTCCGAAGCGAACCGCCACGGAGCAGACCCTGCATCCAGAAGATGGCGCCCACTGGCCAAGCGGCAATGCAATTGCCAGCAGACTGGACTAGCCGGGTGGCGCGCCCGATGGCTGCCGGCTTGGAAGACGACCCGACGGGCAGGTCGGCTTCAATTGAGCCAACGCGCCCGCAGCGGGGGCTGGAAACCGCCACGTCAAACCGCCTCACCCACCCGGGCAACCATGACTGACTCGCGCTGCAAATCCCACCTCAATGCCGAACCGAGGGCCGTCCCCTCCGGAACAGCCCGATGCCATTCTCGGCGAAACATTCACTTGCACAAATCTCCTGGAGGGTCTGGCGCTGTCCCGCATTCGCGCCACGGCCGCCCAGAGCGCATCCTTCTGGACAGATTGTCGCCGGTTCAGCGGAACCCTCAAAGCCTATCCTGCCCTGACAGGAAGGGGGTTGGGCGAGCACCGGGAATTCCGGATGGACCGGTTTTCCCAGTCCTGCGGCCGGCCTCGAAACTTCAGCCTGAACCTTGCCGGGATTTGCCCCGATCAAGACTGGCCGATTTGCTGAAACTGTGGAATACTGGCTGCAGGATCCCGTGGCGAGCTTCAGTCTATTGAATCGGTAATCTCGCCCCGGTGTCGCCGGATTCGGTTGCCGCAAACCGCCCCGATCTGCCCTGTCCAGTCCAGGTGTGCCGCATGAATTGCAGCGCAACTCTCCCGACTGCACGTGCCGGCATTTCGAGCCTGGGGGGCTGCGGTTGACCTGAGATGGTCTCGAATCATCGTCGCATCGACAGATTCATGTGCTGCCGCCTTGTAGGGGCCGCAACCCGATACCCGGGCTGCATGGTCCGGACTACCGGGTCGGAGGGCGCCATGAACTGCCACCGCGCCCCGCCCCGTCTTTTG
>JBJOKP010000389.1:0-3761 GCA_046046045.1 Pseudomonadota bacterium
ACGCGGATTTCACCCTGGCCTAGGGAAACTCCTGATCAGATGCCGCCGCTCGGTGGCCGGCGCGGCGGCCTCAGGCCAGGGGCGCGGGCGGCGCGGGCGGCTCGGCCGGGCTGGAGTCAGGGCGGGCTGGTGCCGTGGGCGCGGGGTCCGCCGCCGCCGACGGCTGAGGCGCAGGCAGCGGCGAGCCTTCCAGCAGCTCGCCGAAGCGGTAGGCCCGCTCCACCTTGGCGACATGCAGCTCATAGCCGGCGTACCAGTGATCGCGGCCGGCCTGCTGGGCGGCGCGGTGCTCGGCCACCTCGCGCCAGGCGCGGATGTCGGCCAGGCTGCGCCAGTAGCTCACGGTGATGCCCAGGCCGTCCGGCCCACGCGCCGCATGCATGCCCAGGTAGCCCGGACTGGCGGTGGCCAGGGCCACCATGCGCTCGGACATGAGGTAGTAGCCGGCCCGGTCCTGGCCGTTGCGCAGCGAGGTGAAGATCACCGCATAACAGCTGTCATCGGCGTCGGGCGGGGCGGAACTCATGAGCGCGTCTTCCTGTTTGTCTATTTGTCGGACGTTGATTGACTGAAACCCGGACCTTCGTCCGCACTCCAGTCATGGTCATACCACCTCAGCCCGCCATGGCGTGACGCCCTCAGGGACCGGTGGCGTCGAGCAGGGCAAGCTTCTCGTACAGCGTGGCGCGGGCAATGCCCAGCCGCTTGGCGGCCGCCACCTTGTTGCCCTGGGTGGCCGCCAGGGCGGCGCGGATGGCGCGGGCCTCCAGCGCCGCAATGGCCTGGGGCAGGGGCAGGCCGAGCAAGTCCTGCTCCTGCGGCGCGGTCTGCCCCCCTGAGGCGGGGGTCTGCGCGGAATGGGCGAGGGCCTCCGCCGTCGGCGACGGGGTCTGGGCCAGGGGCGCCGCCAGCTCGACCAGTTCGCCGGGCCGGGTGGCCGGACCGCCCGCCCCCGGCAGGCCGTGACGCAGCGCACCGGTTGCACCGGCCGTGCCGGGCGCCCCAGGTACGCCGGACGCAGGCAGGCGCGGCAGGGCGGACAGGAAGTGGTCGGCGCCCAGCATCAGCTCGTCATTGAGCAGGCAGACCTGCTCCAGCACGTTGCGCAGCTCGCGGATGTTGCCCGGCCAGGTGTGGCGGGCCAGCAGGGCCAGGGCCTCGTGGCTGATGGCGCGGGCCGGCTGGCCGCTGCGCCGGGCGATGTCTTCCAGCAGGTTCTCGACCAGGGCCTCCAGGTCGTCCAGGCGCTCGCGCAGCGGCGGCAGGCGGATGGGTAGGACGTTGAGGCGGTAATACAGGTCGGCGCGGAACTCGCCCGCGGCCACCATGGCCGGCAGGTCGCGGCTGGTGGCGGCGAGCAGGCGCACGTCCACCCGGTGCACGCGGTTGCTGCCCAGGGGTTCGACCTCCTGCTCCTGCAGCACGCGCAGCAGCTTGGCCTGCAGGGCCAGCGGCATGTCGCCGATCTCGTCGAAGAACAGGGTGCCGCCGTCGGCCAGCTTGAACTTGCCCTCGCGGCCGCGCCGGTCGGCGCCGGTGTAGGCGCCGGCCGCCACGCCGAAGAACTCGGCCTCCAGCAGGGTGTCGGGCACGGCGGCGATGTTGACCGCCACGAAGGGTGCGGCGGCACGGTGCGAGGCGGCGTGGATGGCCTGGGCCAGCAGCTCCTTGCCCGTGCCGGTCTCGCCTAGCAGCAGCACGCTGGCATCGGTGGCGGCCACGCGGCGGGCCTGGCGCTTGACCTCCATGGCCACGGCGCTGTTGCCGATGAAGCTGGTGATGGTGTGCTTGGGCCGGCGCTGCTCGGCCAGCTGGCGGCGCGCGTCGTCCAGCTCGCGCTGCAGCCGCGCGAACTTGCTCATCAGCGGCTGCATGGTGGTTTCGGGGTGGTCCAGCAGCACCAGACCCAGGGCACCGATGAGCGCGCCGCTGGCATCGCGCAGGGGCAGGCGGCTGACCAGAAAGGTGCCGGCCTGGTTGGTGAGCAGGTCCACCAGCACGGCCTGGCCGGTCTGGATGACCTGGGCCATGAGGGTGTTGGGCACCACGTCCTCGACCCGACGGCCGACGAAATCGGCCTCGCTGTCAAAGCCCAGGGCGGGCAGGAATCGTTTGTAGCCCTCGCTGATCCAGACCACGCGGTGGTCGCTGTCGACCACCATCATGCCCATGGCATGGCGGGCCATGGAATCGAACATCGAGCGGGCAGCCATCTCGAGGACCGCCTCCGGGCTCAGGCCCGCGGCGAGGCTGGGGTCGGCTGCAGCGTTAGGAAGTTGGTCCGGAGAAGCGGGTAATGACATCGGGGAACCGCGGCCCGCGGGAGGCAGGCGTCGCACAACACGCGGCCAATGTAGCGGCAGCGGCGGGGTGTCCCGATGTGGATCAGGGGCGGGTCTGGCCGGTTTCGTCGTGGTGGCGCCACGAAATTTCCGGTTCTCATACCCCCTGTTCGAGGGGTTTGTTCGTGAATTGGGTCACGAATTGGGGGGCTTTCACAGATTTCCCGACTTTGCTCCGTGTTCCGAAACGAAGCAGCCCGTCGCAGGGGTAGCCACCACGGACATGCCCGGGCCCACTCCAGCGGCCCCGGTGGACGGCGGCCCCGCCGCTCACAAGGAAACGCCGGGCCGCCCCAAGTTTCCTTGACCCCCACGGGGGGGCGGGCGGGGCGCAGCCCGGCCCTGGGGGCGCTCAGAGCGGAATCTCGAGGCCCAGGCTGGCCACGCCGCCAGCCGCGCCGCCGATGGTCTCGTATTCCAGCCTCAACCCGGCACCTGGCAGGGCCTGCCAGCGCACGCCCGCCCCCACGCCGCCGCGCAGGCCGCTGCGGCGGGTGTCCAGGCCGGGCCCGCTGGCGCGGGAGGAGAGGTAGTGCGCACCCAGCTTGCCATAGGCCGTCACCTGGGGCGCCACGGGCAGCAGGGGCAGGGCCGAGGCGCCGGCCGACCAGGCCTCGCGCTGGTAGGTGTTGCCGAACTGCTGGTAGGTCTGGCTGCCCATGCTCTGCACCTGGGCCTCGAAGCGCCACAGGCCGGGCACTTGCGGCATTGAGCGGCCACGCTCGGCCGTGGTGAGCTGGCCCTTGAAGGCATTGCCGTAGTCGGAACTGCCGGCCGCTCCGCCGATCACCAGGCCATGGGCCCAGGCGCCCAGGGGAGAGGTCGGCGCGGCCGGACCGGCGGCCAGCGCCGGCCGGCCAGCCAGGGCGCCCCCCACCAGCAGGGCGGCAGCTACCCACAGGCCGCTGGCTCGCAGCAGGCGCTGGGCCAGTGGATCACCGGCGGCCCTGAGCGCCGCGCCGGCACCGGCCGCCGCACCCGGTGCGGCGATGCCGGGGAGGGTGAACCCAGCCGGCCCCAGGGCCGTGGCCAGGCCCAGGCGGCTGAGGCGCAGGCCGACGACGCCGTTGTCATCCAGGTCGCCCAGGATCCTGTGGTCGGGCGCGGACAGGGTCGAACGGCCAGGGCCGGCGGCAGGGGTCGGAGTGTGGTGTGCGTGCATGGGTGGATGGTTCTGAGGAAATGGCCTTCTTGTCTGGGACGCGGTGTGGGGGCGCACGCCTCCGCACCGGCCGCCGCGCCAGGGAGAGCGAAGCAGCGGCTGGGTCGTCCGTCTTGCCAGACTAGGGGCGGCCCGCAGCGCCATGGGTTGCCAGCTGTGCTGCATTTGCGAGCAGTGGTGAGAAACGTCAGCGCGGCAGCGGCAGTTGCAAGCGAACGGTGACCGACGTCAGCCGTCGGCATGGCCGCCACGCAGCC
>JBJOKP010000390.1:0-3760 GCA_046046045.1 Pseudomonadota bacterium
CTGCCTGCAGGGCCTGCAGGCCGTCACCCTGGACGACGGCACCGCGTTGAAGGTGCGGGCCAGCCGCGCGGAGGGCGGCACGCCGGCCGGCCCGCTGCGTATCAGCGGCCCCAAGGGCGAGCTGGAGGCGCCGGGCTGCGTGCTGAGTTATGCCTACTGGCTGCCGAGCGCGCTGCGCAGCCAGAAGCGCCTGCTCAACCCGCAGACCGGCGAGCTGGAGCCGGTGAGCGTGAGCCCGCAGGGCAGCGAGGCGGTGGAGGCCGGCCCGCAGCGCCTGAGCGCCCAGAAGCTGCGCATCAGCGCCCCGCCCGGCCCGATCGACCTGCTGACCACGCCCCAGGGCGACTGGCTGGGCCTGGACGCCCGGGTGCGCGGCGGCCGCCTGCTGAGCTACCGCCTGCGCGAAGCCCCCGGGGGCGCCAGCTCGGGCGGCGCCCGGCCGGTGGCCAGCCTGGACGCGCCCTGAGGCTTGAGGATTGAAGATTGATGCTGGCGCATCCATATCGGCCGCCTAGCGGCTCAGCAGTTCCCAGGCCTTCTCCAGCCGCTTCACGCTGACGGGCTGGGGCGTGCGCAGTTCCTGGGCAAAGAGGCTGACGCGCAGCTCTTCGAGCAGCCAGCGGAAGTCGTCCAGGCGCGCGTCGCTGCTGCCGCGCAGTTCGGCCAGGCGGCGCTGGTGGCGCTGCTCCAGCGGGCGGGCCTGGGCCATGAGGCTGGCGTCGCGGGCAGGGTCGGCGCGCAGCTTGTCCAGGCGCAGCACGATGGCCTTCAGATAACGCGGCAGGTGCTGCAGCTGGGCCCAGGAGGTGGCGGCGACAAAACGCTTGGGCACCAGGCGGGCGAGCTGGGCCTGCACGTCATCCGCCACGTCCTTGGGCGCGCGGGCGTCCTTGAGCTTGCGGGTGGCGGCGGCGTAGTCGGTGAGCACGGCGCCGGCGGCGCGGGCCACCTCCTGGGCGATGAGGTTGAGGCGGCCCTTTCCTTCCGAGAGGCGGGCCTCGAAGCTGCGTTCATCCGCCGGCAGGGGGTCGAGCAGGAAGGCGCGGTCCAGCGCCACGTCGATGATCTGGCTGCGCAGCTCCTCGGCCGTGCCCAGGGGCATGTAGAGCACCGCCATCTTGTTGAGGTCGGCGATGTTCTTTTCCAGGTACTTGAGCGGCTCGCGGATGTTGAGCGCCACGAGGCGGCGCAGGCCGGCGCGGTGGCGGGCGGCGGCCACGGCGGGCTCGTCGAACACCTCGATGCCCACGTGGTCGCCGCCATCGATCAGGGCCGGAAAACCCACCAGAGTCTGGCCGGCCTTGCGGATCTCCATCAGCTCGGGCAGTTCGCCGAAGCTCCAGCGCGTGTAGGTCTGGCTGGCCAGGTCGACGGGCGGCTGCGATTGGCTGCCGCCCCGGCCTGGGGCAGCGCCAGCCGCGGGGTGGTTGACCGGCCGCGCGGCCGGGCCGGCGGCGGCCTGGGCTGCGGCGGCGGCCTGGGCACGCGCCTGGGCCTTGGCTTCGGCCGGGCTGGCGGGCGCCGACTTGCGCAGGGCGTCGAAGCCCTTGGCGCCAGGGGCCAGGGTCAGGCTGGCGGTGCCGGGAGCGCTGGCCGATCCGGCAGCAGCAGCAGCGCCGCCACCGGCGACGGGCTGGGCCGCGCCAGCACCCGATCCACCACCCGAGCCTCCAGCCAGCGTCGGCGCGAGCTTGAGCGCCGCCAGCGCCTGGAAAGCCGAGCGCGCCTGGCCGCCCAGCTCGGCCTTGAGCGCGGCCAGGTGGCGGCCCATGCCGAGCTGGCGGCCGTGTTCGTCCACCACGCGGATGTTCATGAACAGGTGGGCAGGCAGCTGCTCGGGCTTGAAGTCGTTGCGTTGCACGGCCAGTTGGGTGCGCTCCTTCACCGCCTTGAGCAGCACCTCGGTGAGGTTGCCGTGGGCGAAGTCGGTGAGTTCGATGAACTCGGCGATGAACTCGGCCACCGGCTGCAGGCGCGAGCGGGCCTTCTGGTGCAGGCTCTTGATGAGGGCGTTGACCTTGGCCTCCAGCATGCCGGGCACCAGCCAGTCGCAGCGGTCCTCGTGCACCTGGTTCAGGGCATAGATGGGCACGGTGACGGTGACGCCGTCGCGCGGGTCACCCGGCTCGTGCAGATAGCTGGCGGCACAGTCGATGCCGCCCAGGCGCAGCGTGGGCGGAAAGCTCGCGCTGGTGATGCCGGCGGCCTCGTGGCGCATCAGCTCGTCGCGCGTGAGGTGCAGCAGCTTGCCGCCGTCCGGCCGCGGCTGGCGGCTGGCGTCACGGTACCAGCGCTCGAAGCTGGCGCCGCTGGCCACGTCCGCCGGCACCTGGGCGTCGTAGTAGGCCTCGATGAGGTGGTCGTCGACCAGCACGTCCTGGCGCCGGCTCTTGTGCTCCAGCTCCTCGACCTGCTTGATCATCTTGCGGTTGTGGGCCAGGAAGGGCAGCTTGGTGTCCCATTCCTCGCCCACAAGAGCCTCGCGGATGAAGATCTCGCGCGCGCCGCGCGGGTCGACGGTGGCGTAGTTCACCCGGCGCTGGTGGTAGATGACGATGCCGTAGAGCGTGGCGCGTTCGAAGGCGATGACCTCGGCGGCCTTCTTCTCCCAGTGCGGCTCCAGCAGCTGCACCTTGAGCAGGTGGCCAGCGATGGGGGGCAGCCACTGCGGCTCGATGGCGGCGATGCCGCGACCGAACAGGCGCGCGGTCTCGACCAGTTCGGCCGCGACGATCCAGCGCCCGGGCTTCTTGCTCAGGTGCGCACCCGGGTGGCGCCAGAACTTGATGCCGCGCGCGCCCAGGTACCAGTCCTCGTCCTCGCTCTTGAAGCCGATGTTGCCCAGCAGGCCGGCGAGCATGGCCTGGTGCAGCTGCTCGTAGCTGGCCGGCGTGGTGTTGAGGCGCCAGCCCTGCTCGGCCACGACGGTGTGCAGCTGCGAATAGATGTCGCGCCACTCACGCACCCGGCGCGGGTTGACGAAGCTCTCGCGCAGGCGCTGTTCCTGCTGGCGGTTGCTGAGTTTGTGGACGGCGGCGGCCTGCCCCGTCTTGCTCCTTCCCCCCCCCGTGGGGGAGGGTTGGGGAGAGGTGGACGCCGCCCCATGCCCCCTCCCCTCCTCGATCCACTGCCACAGCTTCAGATAACCAACGAACTCCGAGCGCTCGTCGTCGAACTTCCTGTGTTTCTCGTCCGCTGCCTGCTGGGCATCCAGGGGCCGATCCCGCACGTCCTGTACCGAGAGCGCGCTGGCGATGATGAGCACCTCGTCCAGCGCCTGGCGGTTGCGCGCCTCGAGAATCATGCGACCCACGCGCGGGTCCAGCGGCAGGCGCGCCAGCTCCTTGCCGATGGGCGTGAGTTCGTTGTCCTCGTCCACCGCACCCAGTTCACCCAGCAGGGCATAACCGTCGGCAATCGCCTTGCGCGGCGGCGGCTCCAGGAAGGGGAAGTCGTCCACCAACCCCAGGTGCAGGGCCTTCATGCGCAGGATCACACCGGCCAGCGAACTGCGCAGGATCTCGGGGTCGGTGAAGCGCGAACGGCCGTTGAAGTCGGCCTCGTCATAGAGGCGGATGCAGATGCCGTTGGCCACCCGGCCGCAGCGACCGGCGCGCTGGTTGGCCGCCGCCTGGCTGATGGGCTCGATCTGCAGCTGCTCGACCTTGGTGCGGTAGCTGTAGCGCTTCACGCGGGCCAGGCCGCTGTCGATCACGTAGCGTATGCCCGGCACGGTCAGCGAGGTCTCAGCCACGTTGGT
>JBJOKP010000391.1:0-3738 GCA_046046045.1 Pseudomonadota bacterium
AGGCCCGATCCGGCCTTGACCAGCAGGGCGTCGGCATGGCCGTGGTAGCAGCCCTCGAACTTGATGATCTTCGAGCGGCCGGTGGCGCCGCGCGCCAGCCGGATCGCCGTCATGCCGGCCTCGGTGCCGGAGCTGACCAGGCGCACCTGCTCGATGCTCGGCACCAGGCTGATGATTGCCTCGGCCAGCTCGACCTCGCGCTCGGTCGGCGCGCCGAAGCTGAAGCCTTCGGTCGCGGCCTGCTGCACCGCGGCCAGCACGGCCGGGTGGCCGTGGCCCAGGATCATGGGGCCCCAGGAGCCGATGTAGTCGATGTAGCGCTTGCCTTCCACGTCCACCATGTGGGCACCCTCGGCCCGGGCGATGAAACGCGGCGTGCCGCCGACGGCGCGGAAGGCCCGCACGGGCGAATTGACGCCGCCGGGGATGACGGCCTGGGCACGCTCGAAGACGCTCTGGTTGGTGATGGACATGGGCGGATCGGGTCGGAAAGGGGCGGGAGGGGCGGACGCTGTGACGGCCGGCTGCATTGGGAGAGGGCCTGGAGCCGGGCGCCGCGTCAGGCCACGGGAGCGTCAGTGGATGGCGCGGGGATTGGGCGTGCCTGAGCCTTCGCCATCCGGGCCGGCCTCGCCTTCTTCACCCTCCTCGGGGTTGGGCAGGGCCCAGAAGAAGCGGTCGGGGATGACGTTGCCCATGCCGGGGCGGAAGCCAGAGTCGAGTGCCTGGTCGAGGAAGGTGAGGGCCTCGGAGGCCGCCATGTGCACCTCCTCGCCGCTGGCCAGCAGGGCGGCCAGCGCAGCCGAGAGCGTGTCCCCGGCACCGACGAAGCCGGCTTCGAAACGCTCGAACTTCTCGCCCGTGATGGCACCCTGGGGCGAGGCCAGCACGTTGTCGATGAAGCCGGTCGGCAGCTGGATGCCGCTCACCAGCACGAAGCGCGTGCCCTTTTCGCCAGCCGCCACGGCCAGTTCGCGGGCCGAGGGTGGGCGCTCACTGTCCCAGTCAGGCAGCAGGAAGTCGGTCAGGGCCTTCTGGTTGCCCACCAGCACGGTGGTCAGCGGCAGCACAAGGTCGCGCAGGGCCTCGAAATAGGCGCCGGACTCGTCCTCATCATCGACCCAGGCCAGGCTGGGCACGAAGGTCACCAGGGGCACGTCCGGGTAGTCGGACAACACCTCGGCCACGGCGCTGACGGTTTCGGCCGTGCCCAGGAAGCCGACCTTCCAGGCGGCGATGGTCACGTCTTCCAGCACGGCGCGGGCCTGGTCGACCACCGTGTCGGCGTCCAGGGCGGTCTGCTCGAAGATCTCGGCGGTATCGCGCATGACGATGGTGGTGACCACCGGCAGCGCGTGGGCGCCCATGGCGGCGGCCGTGGCCACGTCGCCGGCCACGCCGGCGGCCCCGGTGGCGTCGCTGGCGTTGAAGCTCATCACGCAGGCGGGGGCGCCTTGTTCCTCGCTCTCTTCCGCCTCGGGTGGGACCGTCTTCTGGGTTGTCATGGTGTGCTCATGCGGGGGCGGCTGAACTTCGAGAAGTTCCTGAGAAATCACGTGTATGTGTCCACACACTCTTGATTTTTTGGCAAGCCCTGTCAGTACAATCTTTTGGCATTGTAGACATGCCATATGGGTTCGATGGCGCACCTGGAGCGGGTTTCCAGGGGCGGCAGGAATTCCGCTTCCGGGGCTCCGGCCCCGATTTCCGGGGCGCCCCCGCCGATGTTTGGGCGGGAGATTACGGCAACATATATAGATGCGTGCCTTGTCAGAGGACGCAGGGTCGATCGGCTGACCTCTGCGGGCAGGGTTCGACGGGTTTTTGGTTATCAATTGTGAGTTCGACGCCTGTGAATACCTGGATGTGCCTGATCTGTGGCTGGATTTACGACGAGGCTGCCGGAGATCCGGAGCATGACATTGCGCCGGGAACCCGCTGGGCGGACGTGCCGATGAATTGGGTTTGTCCCGAGTGCGGCGCACGCAAGGATGATTTCGAGATGGTCCCGGTCTGACACCGGGTGCATGGACCGCCTTTGGGCCTTTGAGCGACCCGTCGGTCCTCGGCCCATCCTGGCACGGCCGGCCGTCACGGGTTGGCGCGACACAGTTTCTGGAGCCTGAGACCATGGATGACGAGGCCGAACGCGATCCCAGCGTCACGCGGGTGCTGGTGATCGACGACAGCAACACCATCCGGCGCAGCGCCGAGATCTTTCTGAAGCAGGGGGGCTGCGAGGTCGTGCTGGCCGAGGATGGCTTCGATGCCCTGGCCAAGGTCAGCGACTACCAGCCCGACCTGATCTTCTGCGACATCCTCATGCCGCGCCTGGATGGCTACCAGACCTGCGCCATCATCAAGCGCAACGCCAAGTTCGCCGCGGTGCCCGTCATCATGCTGTCCTCCAAGGACGGTCTGTTCGACAAGGCGCGGGGCCGCATGGTGGGCTCGGAGGACTACCTGACCAAGCCCTTCACCAAGGACCAGTTGCTGCAGGCCGTGCAGCAGCACCGGCGCGCAACCGCCTGAGTTGTTCGCCCGCCATCGCCGCCCGTCGGGCCGCGGTGGCCCGCAGCCCTGAAGCCGAGGCGAAATCCATGCCCATCCACAAGATCCTGCTGGTCGACGATTCCAAGACCGAGCTGCATTTCATGACCGAGGTGCTCGAGCGCCACGGTTTTCGCGTGCGCACGGCCGAGAACGGCGAGGAGGCCATGCGCCGCCTGGCCGAGGAAAAGCCCGATCTCATCCTCATGGATGTGGTGATGCCGGGCCAGAACGGCTTCCAGCTGACCCGCGCCATCACCCGCGATCCGCTGTTCGCCGACGTGCCCGTCATCATGTGCACCAGCAAGAATCAGGAGACCGACAAGGTCTGGGGCATGCGCCAGGGCGCGCGCGACTATGTCGTCAAGCCGGTCAACGGCGACGAGCTGGTTCGCAAGATCCGCGCATTCGATTGAGCCGGCCGAGGAAACGCGTCGTGATCCACGCACCCGGGCCGTCGGCCCTTCACCGCTGAGGCCGCAGGAGCGCCGCACCCGATGGCACAGAAAGACGCATTGCGCGAACTCCAGGGCCGCCTGGCCGAGCGGCTGCAGGCCGCCCGCAGCCTGGAGCGCCCGGCCGGCTGGCTGGCCGTGGAGGCCGAGGGCCATGGCTTCCTGCTGCCCCTGGCCGAGGCGGGCGAGATCTTCCAGGCCGGTGCCCTGATGCGGGTGCCCCATGCGCGCGGCTGGTTCCTGGGCGTGGCCAACCTGCGCGGCAGCCTCACGGGCATCGTCGACCTGGCCGGTTTCCTGGGCCTGCGCGAGCCGCGCCCGCAGCGTGACACCCAGGCCCGCCTGATCGCTTTCAATCCGCAGATCGAGCTGAACGCGGCGCTGCTGGTCGACCGCCTGGCCGGCCTGCGCAACGCCGACCAGCTGGGCGAACCGCTGCCCATCACCGGCCCGGCACCCGATTACGCCGGTCCGCGCTGGCGCGACGCCGGCGGCCGCACCTGGCAGGAGCTGCGCCTGGCAGCCCTCGCCTACGACGAACGTTTCACGAACATCGTGGCCGGACCATGAGTCCACCGGCCCGCCCCATCACGAGGCCTGCATGAGTCTGATCGACAAGCTCAAGGGAGCGACACGCCAGCACGACGCCGAGGCCGGCCCGGCGGGCATGATCTTCGAGGAAGGCAGCTTCGCGCACAGCACGGCCGGCCCGGACAGCCGCCTGGGCGGCCTG
>JBJOKP010000392.1:0-3727 GCA_046046045.1 Pseudomonadota bacterium
TCTCCGCCGTCATGGTGGCCAGCGCCGAGCCGCCTTTCCTGGGCTTCACCATTCGCGATGTCGGCCGCCGCCTGCCGACGGAGGGCGAAGGGCTCAAGGGCCTGCCGCAGTCGGTCAACCAGCTCACGGATCTGGTCGGGCGGGTGCCGCTCAAGGAGATCGTCGGCGAAACCACCGACCTGATCGAGAAGCTCTGCATCGAGGCCGCCCTCGAACTGACGCGCGACAACCGTGCTTCGGCCGCGGAGATCCTCGGCCTGTCCCGCCAGAGCCTCTACGTGAAGCTGCGGCGCTACGGTCTGGGCGATCTAGGGGCCAGCGCCGAGAGCTGACGCCTCGCTCCTGCGCGTGCTGTTTGTGTAAACCTGAGTTGACGTCACAAGGCGTCAGCGATAAGGTGAAGCCATGAACACCCGTGCGCTGCCCCTCACGCCCGACCGCCCGAGTCTGGCGACGGTGGCGGAACTGCTCAAGCCCATCACCTGGTTCCCGCCCATGTGGGCCTTTGGCTGCGGGGTGGTGGCCTCCGGCCAGTCCCTCGCCGGGCGCTGGGGCCTGGTGCTGCTGGGTGTGCTGCTGGCCGGGCCGCTGGTGTGTGCCACCAGCCAGGCGGTGAACGACTGGTTCGACCGCCATGTGGACGCCATCAACGAACCACATCGCCCCATCCCCTCGGGCCGCATGCCCGGCCGCTGGGGCCTGCTGATCGCCTGCCTCTGGACCGTGCTCTCCCTGGCTGTGGCCGCCTTGCTGGGGCCGCTGGGTTTTGCCGCGGCCTGTGTCGGCCTGCTGCTGGCCTGGGCCTACAGTGCCCCGCCGATGCGGCTCAAGCGCAATGGCTGGTGGGGCAATGCGGCCTGCGGTCTGTGCTACGAAGGCCTGGCCTGGGTCACCGGGGCGGCGGTCATGGGCAGCGCCACGGGCCTGCCGGACGCGCGCTCGCTGTGGCTGGCCGGGCTCTACAGCGCCGGGGCCCACGGCATCATGACCCTCAACGACTTCAAGTCCATCGAGGGCGATCGCCGCATGGGCATCGCGTCGCTGCCCGTGCAACTGGGCGTGAAAGGCGCGGCCTGGGCCGCCTGCCTCACCATGCTGCTGCCCCAGGGCGTGGTGCTGGCCCTGCTGCTGCAGTGGGGCACCCTGCTTCATGCCGCCGGCCTGGCCGTCCTGCTGTTCATCCAGGCCGCGCTGATGGCCCGTTTCCTGGCCGCGCCGGCCAGCCGGGCCACCTGGTACAGCGCCACCGGCATCAACTTCTTCGTGCTGGGCATGTTGCTCAGTGCCCTGGCCCTGCGCGCCATCCCGGCCCACGCGGCCTGAACCTGCGGAGCGGCGGCTGCCCAGTCATCAGGCTGCTTTGGCCACCTGGCCGCAGCCCATGGCCCATCCCTGATCCAAGCACCCCCGTCTGGAGTTCAGCCCATGCCCTCCCCCTCGATGCCAGCGTCCAACCGGCCCACAACGTTCGGCTGGTGGCAGATCGTGCGCCTGGGCCTGGTCCAGGCCTGCCTGGGCGCGGTGGTGGTGATGACCACCTCCACCCTCAACCGCGTCATGGTGGTGGAACTGGCCCTGCCGGCCCTGGTGCCCGGTGCCCTGGTGGCCCTGCATTACCTGGTGCAGATGCTGCGGCCTCGCCTGGGCCATGGCTCCGACCAGGGTGGCCGGCGTACGCCCTGGATGACCGGCGGCATGGCCGTGCTGGCGGCGGGCGGCAGCCTGGCGGCCCTGGCCACGGGCTGGATGGGCACGGCACGCGGGCCTGGCCTGGCGCTGGCCGTGCTGGCCTTTCTGCTCATCGGCCTGGGGGTGGGCGCCTGCGGCACCTCGCTGCTGGTGCTGCTGGCCAAGCGCGTGGTGCCCGAGCGCCGTGCAGCCGCCGCCACCGTGGTCTGGCTCATGATGATCATGGGCTTTGCCCTCACCTCCGGCACGGCCGGGCGCCTGCTCGATCCCTACACCCCCGAGCGGCTGGTGGCCGTCACCAGCGGGGTCTGTGCCATCGCCTTCCTGCTCACCGTCGTTGCCCTCTGGCGCCTCGAAGGACAGCCGCAGCAGGTGAGGGATGACCAGGCCGTCCAGGCCAAGCGGCCGAACTTCGGCATCGCCATCCGCCAGGTCTGGGCCGACCCCACGGCGCGGCTCTTCACGGTCTTCATCTTCGTCTCCATGCTGGCCTACAGCGCCCAGGACCTCATCCTCGAGCCCTTTGCCGGCAGCGTGTTCGGCTACACCCCCGGGCGCTCCACCCAGCTCAGCGGCGTGCAGCATGGCGGCGTGCTGGTGGGCATGTTGCTGGCCACGCTGGCGGGCCGGCGGCTGCGCGGCATCAGCACCGGTTCGCTCAAGGCCTGGATCGTGGGCGGCTGCCTGCTCTCGGCCCTGGCCATGGGTGGACTGGTGATGGCCGGATTGCAGGGCCCGGGCTGGCCCTTCGTGCCCAACGTCGTGCTGCTGGGCGTGGCCAATGGCGCCTTCTCCATCGCGGCCATCGGCCTGATGATGGCCCTGGCCGGCCAGGCCGGTGATGGCACTGAAGGCGTGCGCATGGGCTTGTGGGGCGCCAGCCAGGCGGTGGCCTTCGGCCTGGGGGGCATCGTGGGCACCGGTGCCAGCGACCTGGCCCGCTGGCTCATCAGCTCGCCCGGCCCGGCCTATGGCGCCGTCTTCGCGGCCGAGGGCCTGCTCTTCGGCATGTCGGCCGTGCTGGCCTGGCGCATCAAGGTGGCGGTCGGGGCTGGTGCTGCGGCAACCGGCAGTGGCAGCGACCGTGACAGCGACTCTGCGAGCGCCCGCAACTCACCGGCGCCACGAAGCGCGCCGTCCAGCCGCAGCCCGTCCCATGGCCGCCTGGGACCCGACCTGGCGGAGGCCACCTCATGACTGTCTCTACGTCAGCGATCCAGCCGACCGCCCACGAGGGCGAGGTCGATGTGCTGGTGGTCGGCGGCGGTCCGGCCGGCGCCACTGCCGCCCATGACCTGGCCCGCCAGGGCCTGACCGTGCTGCTGCTGGACCGGGCTGGCCGAGTCAAGCCCTGTGGCGGCGCCGTGCCGCCGCGCCTGATGCGCGACTTCGACATCCCCGAGTCCCTGCTGGTCGCCCGGGCCCAGTGTGCCCGCATGGTCTCGCCGGCCGATGTGCGGGTGGACATCCCCATCCATGACGGCCATGTCGGCATGGTGGACCGCGAGGTCTTTGACGAATGGTTGCGTGCCCGCGCTGCAGCTGCCGGGGCACGGCGCCGGAACGGCAGCTTCACTGGCCTGAGCCGTGACGCCGGCCCTGGCGTGCTGGTGCACTACACGGTGGATGAGGCACAGGACGGGTCGGCCGCTGCCACGCCTGTGCCGCGCCAGGTGCGCGCCCGCATGGTCATCGGTGCGGATGGCGCCCGCTCGCGTGTGGCCCGTGCGGCCCTGCCGGAGCAGGCGCCGGCGTCCAGCGTCTTCGCCTATCACGAGATCCTGCAGGTGCCGCAGGCTGATTCGGGCCTGCGCCCGGCCAGCTATGCCGCCCATCGCTGCGACGTGGTCTACCGCGGCAGCATCTCGCCGGACTTCTACGGCTGGGTCTTCCCTCACGGCGACACCGTGAGCGTGGGCACCGGCAGCGCCGACAAGGGGTTCTCGCTGCGCAGCGCCACCGCCGAGCTGCGCCGCGCCAGCGGCCTGGCTGGCTGGACCACGCTCAGGCGCGAAGGTGCCCCGCTGCCCATGAAGCC
>JBJOKP010000393.1:0-3727 GCA_046046045.1 Pseudomonadota bacterium
ACCATGTTGATCTCGTTGATGGTGCGCCGGCGGGAACCGGTGCGGCGGGCGGCGACGGCGGCCATGGCGGGGTGGTCCTGCGGGGTGGTCGCTCAGCGCGCCACGCTGGCGCTGCCACCACCGGCCGGCGCGGCAGCCGGTGCCGCGGCCGTGGCGGTGACGCCGGTGTTGCGCGCCAGGATGTTGGAGAACTCCTCGATGAAGCTCTCCATCTGGTTGGCGATGCGGTCGATGTCGCGGGCGAAGCGGTTGTAGGCCACCACCGCCGGGATGGCGGCGAAAAGGCCGATGGCCGTGGCCACCAGGGCCTCGGCGATGCCAGGCGCCACGGTGGCCAGGGTGACCTGCTGCAGGTTGGACAGGCCGGTGAAGGCATGCATGATCCCCCACACCGTGCCGAACAGGCCGATGTAGGGCGAGACCGAACCCACCGTGGCGAGGAAGGACAGGCGCGACTCCACCATGTCCAGCTCGCGCTGGAAGCTGGCGCGCATGGCGCGGCGGGCACCGTCGAGCAGGCCCTGGGCGTCGGTGCGGCGCTCGCGCAGCTTCAGGAACTCGCGCATGCCGGCCACGAAGATGCGTTCGATGGGCGAGGCCTCGTCGCCCTTGCGCTCGCTGCCGGTATAGAGCTCCTGCAGGTTGCGGCCGGACCAGAAGTCGCGCTCGAAGGTGTCGTTGCCCTTGCGCACCCGGGCCAGGCCGGCCAGCTTGGCGAAGATCACCGCCCAGCTGCTGAGCGAGACCGTCAGCAGCAAGGCCATGACGAGCTGGACGACGAGGCTGGCCTGGGTCACCAGGTGCAGGATGTTGAGGTCCTGGTTCATGGGTGGTGGGGGCGGTGGCGTAAGGAATGAAGTGGAGACGGCAGCGGGCGGGCCGGTTGGGGCGGGCGCGATGCTGGCGGGGTGCTGCGAGGCTGGGCAGTGCCAGGGGTCATGCCGGCGTCACGGCGGGGGCGGCGGGAGCAACGGCGGCGCCAGGTTGGGGCAGCACCGCTTGCAGGGCGGCTGGCATGGCCCGCGGCACGAGGCGATCGGCATCGACGCAGGCCACGGTGACGCGGGCCGCGCAGAGCGGTCGGCCGTCCAGCCAGGCGGTCTGGGCCAACACCAGGCGCACGCGGCTACGCTCCACGAGCTGCACACCGATCTGCAGCTGGTCGTCCAGGCGGGCCGGGGCGAGGTAGCGCAGCTGCAGGTCGGCCACCACGAACATGAGGCGCTGCTCGTTGCGCAGCGCCTGCTGAGCCAGGCCCAGGGCCCGTAGCCATTCGGTGCGGGCGCGTTCGAAGTAGCGCAGGTAGTTGGCGTAGAAGACCACGCCGCCGGCGTCGGTGTCTTCCCAGTAGACCCGCAGGGGCCAGATGAAGTGGGGCGTGCTGCCAGCGTGCAGGGCGGTCCGGGGCATGGGGGCGATTATCGGGAGGCCCCCTCGATCACCGTGGCCACCGTGGGCAGCTGCAGCTGGCTCTGGCTGCCCGCACCGCTGTCCTGCGGCACGCCGGCCAGCACGGCCAGCAGCACGCCGGTGGCGCCGAGCACGGCGGCCAGGGCGTAGAGCCGGCGCTGGCGCTTGCGCACCCAGGCGTTCTGGCCCTCGGTGATGCTGGGCGTGCCGCGGCTGCTGGTGGCGTAGACGCCGCGTTCCTGCAGCCAGGTCTCCAGGGCCCGGGCCAGGGCACCGGCCGAGCGGAAGCGCTGATCGGGGTCGCGCGCCATGGCCCGCATGGCGATGCCCACCAGGCTGGCCGAGACGCCGGAGCGCAGGCGCTGGATGGGGTAGGGCCGCGCGGTGTTGACGGCGGTGGTTACCTCGTCGAGGGTGCGACCGGTGTAGGGCCGCTCACCGGTGAGCAGTTCGTAGAGCACCACGCCCAGCGCGTAGACATCGGTGCGGCGGTCGCCATGGTCGCCGGCCAGCTGCTCGGGCGCAGCATAGAAGGGCGAGCACAGCACGTTGGCGCTGGGGCCGTCATGGGTGCCGCTGTGGGCGATGCCGAAGTCCAGCACCACCGGGCGGCTGCGGTCGACCATGAAGATGTTGGCCGGCTTCAGGTCGCGGTGGATGACGCCCTGGCCATGGGCGTAATCGATGGCCTCGGCGACGCGCTGGATGATGCTGGCGGCATGCTGGGGCGAAGGCCGCCAGCCGGCCTTGAGCAGCTGGCTCAGGTCCTTGCCCCGCAGCAGCTCCATGACGATGTAGGAGCCTTCGTCGCTGACCCCGGCGTCGTAGACGGTGACGATGTTGGGATGGCTGAGGCGGGCGGCGGCGCGGGCCTCGTCGAGGAAGTCCTGGGCCGGCCGCGAGCGGGCGTCGCTGCCGGGGCGGTGCGGCAGGGTCTTGATGGCCACCACGCGCGAGAGGATGGGGTCATGGGCGGCCCAGACCGTGCCGATGCCGCCGGCGCCCATGCGCAGGGTGAGCACATAGCGGCCGACACGGCCCAGCGAGGGGGCGCCGGGCTGCTCGCGACCCTGGCCGCCGTCTTCGGCGCTCAGGGCCTGGGTGGTGCCGCCGTCGAACTGGCCCGGGCTGCTGGCGCCAAAGCCCGAGCCGGGCAGGTCCAGGTCCAGCGGGGCGGGACGGCTGCTCGGGCCGCTGGAGCGCATGCGCTCGTCGTAGAGAAACTGTTCCTGCTGGCGATGCTGGTGCATGCGCTGTTCATGCAGGTTCCAGGGGGCGCTGTCCTGGGGCGGGGGATAGAGGGGCGATTCCTCGTCGCCCTGGCGGCGCGCGCGGCGCGGCGTGAGGGAGGCACTCCAGCTCTGGCGAGGCGGCAGGGCCGGTTCCGGCGTGCTGTTGCGTGGCGGCATGGAACTGCGTGCTTGCCTCATGGTGTGGCCTCTTCCGACTTGTCCGGCTGAGCCGAGTGATCAGCCTGCGCGGCGTGCCCGGCCGGGATCGGGCGGGACGGACGACGCCCGGCCCAGCTCACGCGCCAGTCGCTCCAGCGCCGCATCCAGCGTGGCGTCGCTGCAGGCGTAGGAGAGTCGGGCGTAGCGGGCGGTGTCGGCATGGCCGAAGTCTCGCCCGGGAGTGAGGGCCACGTGTGCTCTCTGCATCATGTCGATACAGAAATCCCAGCTCGACCCCGCATGTTTGCGGGTATCGAACCACACATAGAAGGCGCCATCCGGCACCACGGGCACGGGCAGGCCCAGGGACTCGAGGGCCGACACCACGCGGTCGCGCCGCTGCCTGAGGGTCTGCACCCGGGCGTCGCACTGGGCCAGGGTGGCCGGCGTGAAGCAGGCCAGGGCGGCCTCCTGGGCAATGGTGGAGGCGCAGATGTAGAGGTTCTGGGCCAGTTTCTCGACCGGCGCCACCAGTTCCTCGGGCAGCACCAGCCAGCCCAGGCGCCAGCCGGTCATGCCGAAATACTTGGAGAAGCTGCCCACGGCGATGACGTCCTCGCCCAGGGCCAGGGCGCTGCGTGCCGGGCTGTCGCCAAAGCCGAGCTCGAGGTAGATCTCGTCGACCAGGGTCAGGCCGCCGAGCTCGCGCACCGTGGCCACCAGTTCGGCCAGGGTGGCCGGGGCGATGCAGGTGCCCGTGGGGTTGGAGGGGCTGGCCAGCAGCACGGCCCGGGTGGCCGGGGTCCAGGCCTGCCGCACCGCCTGGGCATCGAGCTGGAAGCGCTGCGCCGGGCCGCAGGGCAGCAGCCTGGCCTGGCCGCCTGCGGCCGTCACGAAGTGGCGGTTGCAGGGGTAGCTGGGGTCGG
>JBJOKP010000394.1:0-3720 GCA_046046045.1 Pseudomonadota bacterium
CGTAGCTGATAGATCTGACCGGAGACGCTGACCAGCGCCACCCGCTGCCCGCCCTGAAAGAGGCTGCCGACCACCTGGATGGCATCGGTCGGGTAGCTCTCCAGCGGTTCCTTCCGACGCTTGAGTTCAGGCGCGAGCAGGGAGTTGGGGGCGGTCTGTTCGCGCTTGACCGCCACCGCCAGCTTCTGGCTGCTGAAGGGATCAGGCATCTGCGCGGCCAGATAGGGCTGCGGGTCGAACTTGCGCGGCGGCTGCAGAGGCGTCACCTTGGGTCGCACCTCCCGGCGCTGCTGGTCCATCCAGCCCTGAAGTTCCTCGTGCTGGCCGCTGCAGCCAGCCAGCAGGCCCATCAGACCCATCAGGCCCAGGGCCAGGCGGAGCCGGGCAGGACGGAAGACGACGACGGTGGGGCGCGTCATGGCTTGGCTCCCGGCTTGCCGTCCTTGGGCGCGTTCTTGGCCTTGATGGCGTCGGCTTCCGCGCGGTCGAGATAGCGGTAGGTGCGGGCCGTGGCCTCCATGGTCAGCAGGGCATTGCCGGGATCGGCTCGACCGCCCGGCACAACACCGGAAATGACCAGGTTGTGCAGCGTCACGATGCGCGAGAGGTTGGCGATGTCGCTGGTGAAGGCGCCGATGTCGTGGTACCGGCCGCTGAGCTTGAGGGCAATGGGAAGTTCGGCGTAGTACTCGCGCAGCACGTTCTGGCCTGGCTGGAACAGCTCCCATTGCAGGCCGCGCCCGAGGCCGGCCTGGTTGATGTCGGAGAGCAGGGCGTCCATCTCGGCCATGGCCGGCAGCTGGCGCTCCAGCTGGGTGACGTATTCCTGCACCTGCAGCTTCTGCTTGCGCAACTCGTCCAGGTTGACCGCCTGGGCAAGGCGGCCCCGATAGCTTTCCTTGAGGGTCTGCTCGCGCTGGGCTTCGGCGTCGAGCTGGGCCACGGTGTCGGACAGCAGCAGGAACCAGGCGACCACCACCACCAGGGCCGTTGCGGCCAGCCACACCGCCATCTTGGGCAACAGCGGCCACTGCCCAGGCTCGTTGGGGTTCAGCCCGCGGAACTGGTTGGCCGCGCCGCTGAAGAAGGCGTCGAGATCGATGTTCATCCCGTCCTCCTCAACCCGCCCGCCGCAGTTGCGGCAGCCACTGCGACGTCGAGCGCGGCGGCTCGGAGGCCCCGCCGGCAGGCGCCGAGGCGGCCCCGTCGGGCTTGGCCGCCGTGTCCTGCGGACGCTTGAGCGTGAGTTTCATGGTGAATTCGAAGAGACGACGCTGCTCGCGGTTGCCCTGCATCTGCAGATTGGCGGCCCGGATCACCACCAGCTCGGGCTTTTCCAGCCAGGGTGACTTGTAGGCCGTGTTGCGCAGCAGTTCGGACACCCGCTCGTTGGTCTGTGCCAGACCGGTGATGTTGATGTTCTGGCCGTCCTGGCGCAGGCTGGTGAGGTAGACCCCCTCGGGCGTCTGGGCCACCAGCTCGTTGAGCAGGTGGACCGGCATGTTGCGGTCGATCTGGAAGTCCTCGACCACCTTCTGGCGCGCCTTGAGACCTTCGATCTCGCTGCGCAGCGAGGCGATGTCCTTGATCTGGGTGTCGAGCTTGCGGATCTCGGCCTCGAGGAACTCGTTGCGGGACTTCTGCGCCGCGCCCATTTCCAGCAGCACGAGGTACCAGACCACCGCCAGGGCACAACCCAGGGCCACGGCCATACCCACCCCGACGAAGAAGGCCTGCTTGCGCCGGCGCCGTTTCTCCTCGCGATGCGGGAGGAGGTTGATGAGCATCATTGCAGGAACCTCCGCATCGCGAGGCCGCAGGCGGTGAGGTAGGACGGCGCATCACGCCGCAGCCGCCCCTCGCGAACGCCCGGGCCAAGCTGCATGCCCTCGAAGGGGTTGACGACGCGGGCCGCAAAGCCGGTGAGCTGGGTCACCCGCTCGGTCAGGCCGGGCAGGCTGGCCGTACCGCCGGAGAGCAGCACGTAGTGCACCTTGTGGTGCGGCGTGCTGGTGAAGAAATACTGCAGCGCACGCCCCACTTCCTGGGCCAGGCTTTCCACGAAGGGCGCCAGCAGCTGGTTCTCGTAGTCGTCGGGCAGGTCGCCCGAAATCTTCTTGGCCTCGGCCTCCTCGAAGGAGAAGCCGTACTGGCGCGAGATCAGCTGGGTGAGCTGGGCGCCACCGAAGGCCTGGTCGCGGTCATAGAGCAGTTCGTCGTCGCGCAGCACCTTGAGGCTGGTGGTGTCCGCACCGATCTCGAACAGCGCCACCAGCGCGTCGCGCCCCTCGTTGGGCAGGTTGCCGATGATGCGGCCGATGGCCAGGCGCGAGGCGTGCGACTCGATGTCCAGCACCACGGGCTTGAGGCCGGCCGCTTCGGCCAGGCCCTGGCGGTCCTGCACGCGGTCCTTGCGCGAGGCCGCGATCAGCACCTCGACATCGCCCGCGGCATCCGGGCTTGGGCCGATGACACAGAAGTCCAGGCTCACCTCGTCGAGCGAGAAGGGGATGTACTGGTTGGCCTCGGCCTCGACCTGCAGTTCCAGCTCCTCCTCGCGCAGACCGCCGGGCAGGCTGATCTTCTTGGTGATCACGGCCGACTGCGGCATGGCCATGGCCACCTGCTTGGTCTTGGTGCCACTCTTGGCGAGCACGCGGCGCACCATGTCGGCCACCTCGTCGAACTTCTCGATCTGGCCGTCGACGATCCAGCCCTTCTCGAAGGACTCGCTCGCCAGCCGCTCGACCACGTAGTCGCCCGAAGGCAAGCGGCCCAGCTCCACCAGCTTCACGCCGGAGGAGCTCACGTCCAATCCGATCAGGGCAGTGGCCCTGCGCCCCGGCAGAAAATCAAGAAAACTCACGCCTGTCCCCAGACTACATGCCCAACGCGGGGGCGACAAACCACCCCCACAGTTAAGAAGTTACTTCAATGCTAGCAATAAACCCATTGATGCACAAAGATTTTTTGGCTTTTCAACTTGTATCCACGTTGCAAATCGTTCCTGTGAGCGTCCAGGTGAGCCGGTGCTGACTTCAGCGCCCCAGACGCTGGAAAACCCGACTTCACCCTTGCGGGGCCAACGCCCGTCTTGCGATCTTTGCCGATTCCCGGGCCTTCGTGGGCCCCTTCCTATAATCCGCGCCGCCTTTCGCACCCCCACAGATGAGTGATTCCACCCAAGCCGGACCTGCCTCCGCCCCCTCTCCGCCCCCGGCAGACCAGCCCGGCAAGGTGACCACGAACTGGTCCGGTTGGCTGCTGCGCCTGGTGGCCTATGGCCTGGGCCTGGCAGTGGCTGGCGTGGCCGCGCTGGCCATGCTGATCGGCGTGGCGCTGGCGGCGGCCTATCCCAAGCTGCCCGAACTCAACAGCATCCTCGACTACCAGCCCAAGCTGCCGATGCGGGTGTTTTCGGCCGAAGGCGTCATGCTGGGTGAATTCGGCGAGGAGCGGCGCAATTACCTGCCCATCAAGGACATACCCAAGGTGATGCAGGACGCGGTGCTGGCCATCGAGGACGCGCGCTTCTACGAGCATCAGGGTGTGGACTACCGCGGCGTGCTGCGCGCCGCCCTGGAAAACCTGCGCGAGGCACGCAGCCAGGGGGCCTCCACCATCACCATGCAGGTGGCGCGCAACTTCTATCTCTCGACCGAAAAGACGCTCACCCGCAAGATCTATGAAATCCTGCTTTCGCTCAAGATAGAAAGTCTG
>JBJOKP010000395.1:0-3710 GCA_046046045.1 Pseudomonadota bacterium
CCTCCACCGCCTCGCTGCCCTGCGGGCTCACGCTCACCGGCTCCAGCTCGCCGGTCTGCGGGTTGAGCAGGCGCTTCTGGCTGCGCAGCGCGCTCGGCAACCAGTAGGCATAACTCAGCACGCAGCCCGGCGCTTCCAGCTCGCCCTTGGGGCCGCTGATGCGCAGCGGGCCGGCCGGCGTGCCGCCCTCCGCACGGCTGGCCCGCACCTTCAGCGGGGTGCCGTCGTCCAGGGTGTCGGCCTGCAGGCCCAGCAGGCAGTCGCCACGCCAATGCTCGGTGGCCTCGAAGCTGTAGCGGTAGACCGTCAGGCCCAGCAGCTTGACCTCCAGCCGGGCGCTGCTGCGCAGCACGCGTCTGTCCCCCTGCTCGGTGAGCACATAGCGGTGATCGCCGATGGGCTTGCCATCCAGCCGCGCCTCGAACACCCAGGTGCGGCGCTGGGCGGGCAGGGCAGGGCTGGCCGGCGAGTCGCCGGTGGCAGACCCATCCGGCATCTGGGCCCAGGCCGTGGGAGCCGCCGGCAGCGCCAGGGCGAGCAGGGCCACCAGGCCAGCCAGGGCCGCACGGCCGTTGCTGCGACGAGGTCGATCGTGCCGGGGCGATCCCGCCTTGGAGCCAAGGCGAGTGGCCGCCTGGCCGAGATCGGCTCGATCGATCTTGGCGATGATGGGTCCGGTCATCGACGGATCTCCTTGGGGGACGGGCTGGTGCCGATCACGCCGTCCCAGCGGGCAGCCAGGGCCAGCAGCAGGGGCAGCATCAAGGCCCATTCCAGGGCTAAAGCAGTCAGGGCCAGGGGGATGTCGAGAAAGGTCGCGGCGCCCAGGCGCACGCCGCCGGCATAGGCCAGCGGCCCGGCCACGCCGCCCAAGGCGGCGCATAGCAGGACACCCAGCCACCCGCGGCCGCGCAGGGCCCGCAGCGTGACGTTGAGCGAGGTGGCGAAAAGCGCCCACAGGGCGCTGAGCCAGTACGGCGGCCAAGCCGGCGACCACAGCCCGGCGTGGTGCTGAATGGCGCCGGCCGCCAGGTGCAGCACCGCCGCATCCGCCAGCGTGCCCAGCAGGGCGACCGCCAGCACCAGGCGCAGTTCGCGCCCCGGCCGTTCCACCACGCCCAGGTGCCAGGCCACGCCGGCCAGGGCCACCAGCGTGCCCGCCACCACCTGGCCCTGGGCGGCGCCCAGCACGGCGGCCAACCAGCCGGCCTGGCTCACGCCCAGGTTGGCAATCTTCCAGACCAGACCTGGGTCTGCCGCCAGCGGTGGCTGCGGGGGATCGCCAGCGGATCCATCAACGGTCGAAGTCAGTGGGTTCATCGGCGTTTTGTCTAGGACGAATGCTAGACGTGGCAGTGTGACCGCATCCGCCCGCCGTTGCAGGGGCGGGGCTTAGTCCGCCGCTGCGCACCCGAAGCCGGTCAGGCGTCACCCCCCAGATCGGTCCCGGCCGGTCGGAGCGACCCAGGCGGCCGACGGTGCGGCGCTAGGATGACGCCATGCCCATTCACTACGCACGCAGTCTCACCAGCGAGGAACGCACGGCCCGCAGTGATCGCCACCTGGGTTTCGCCCTGGCCTTCATCGCCGGGGCGGCCAATGCCGGCGCCTTCCTGGCCGTGGGGCTCTACACCTCGCACATGACCGGGCTGATCTCCTCCATCGCCGATCACCTCGCCCTGGGCGAAGCGGCCCTGGCCGCGGCGGCGCTGGCGGCGGTGCTGTGTTTCCTGGCCGGGGCCATGACCTCGGCCGTCATGGTCAACATCGCCCGGCGCCGCGGGCTGCGCAGCCAATACGCCCTGCCGCTGCTGCTGGAGGCGGCCCTGCTGCTCACCTTCGGCCTGCTGGGCACCAGCCTGGCGCGGGTGCCCGGCCTCTTCGTGCCGGCCACGGTCATGCTGCTCTGCTACATGATGGGGCTGCAGAACGCGGTGATCACCAAGATCTCCGGCTCGGTGGTGCGCACCACCCACCTCACCGGCGTGGTCACCGACCTGGGCATCGAACTGGGCCGCTGGCTGTACTGGAACCGCCATCTGCATGACGGCAGCGACCGCGCCCAGGTCGATCGCCAGCGCCTGGGCGTGCTCATGCTGCTCTGCACCTGCTTCGTGCTGGGCGGCCTGGGCGGCGCCCTGGGCTTCAAGCACGTGGGTTACGCCAGCACCATCCCGCTGGCCGTGCTGCTGGTGGTCATGTCCATCGTGCCGGTGCTCGACGACCTGCGCCGGCGCTGAGCGCGCCGCCAGTCCACTCGCGCGCTCAGGGCCGCGGCGCGGGCTCAGACGTTGCGGCCTGCGCCACCTGCAGCACCCCATGCCCCAGCCGGTTGGAGACCTCGGCCGCGGCCGCCTTCACCGCCTGGGCGGCGCTCGACTGCCAGTCGTCCGACACATGGTCCTGGTGGCCCAGCACGGTGATCACCAGCACGGGCGTGCCACGGTGGTCGAAGACCGGGGCCGAAAAGGCATTGACACCCGGCACCGGCCGGCCGGCCGCCCGGGTGCAGCCGTGCTCGGCGATCTCGGCCCGGGCCGGGGCCAGGCGGGTGTCCAGAGTTGCGGCCTCAGCGGTCACACCGGTGGATTCGCCGTCAGTCAGGCGACCTGACGCAGGGCCGGCCTCGCCGCCCAGGGCCGTGCCCGCCAGGGTCGCGGCCACCTGCTCGCTGCGCAGCACGCCGGCAAAGGCGCGGCCGGTGGCGCTGCCGAAGAGCGACATCACCGTGCCCGGCCGCATGGCCACATGCAGGGGCTGGCGGGCGTCGATCATGCGCACCACCGTGGGCCCGAGATTGCCCCACACGGCCACGGCCACGGCCTGGCCGGTCTGGGCCGCCAGGGCCTCGGCCACCGGTTCGGCGGTCCGCACCGGGTCGCACTGGGCCAGGGCAGCCAGGCCAATCTGCAGGGCGGCCGGGCCCAGGGCGTAGCGGCCGCTGGCGCTGTCCTGCAGCACCAGGCCCAGGCGACCGTAGCTCACCAGATAGGGATGGGCGCGCGAAGGCGGCAGGCCGGCCCGTGCCGCCAGATCCTTGAGCCCGAGCGGCCCGGGCTGGCCGGCCAGGGCCAGCAGCAGCCGGCCGCCGACCTCCACCGACTGGATGGCCCGCTGGGCCTTGCCACTGTCCTCGTCAGGGGTGTCCATGGGGTCATTCTTGCAAATGAGTTTGACATTGGCAAACTGCACCGCGACACTGCCGCGCCATCAAGCGCTGCAAAGTCGTTTGCGATCCACGAATGTGGAGGGGTGATGTGGCGGGGGATATCGAGGGTGATTGCCCCCGGCCCATCCCCCACGACCTCGCCACCACCTTGCCGCGCAGCGTGTCCGCCTCAGCCCCTCACCGCCACGGAGCCGCCATGAGCACCACCGCCAACACCAAGGCCTTCGCCAGCCAGGCCGACCTTGAAGAGAAGAAGGTCACCTTCGAGCAGATTTCCGACCATGCCTGGGCCTACACCGCCGAAGGTGACCCCAACACCGGCGTGATCATCGGCGACGACGCCGTGCTGGTGGCCGACACCCAGGCCACGCCGGCCATGGCCGCCGACGTCATCCGCCGCATCCGCGAGGTGACCGACAAGCCCATCAAATACGTGGTGCTGACCCATTACCACGCCGTGCGGGTGCTGGGCGCCGAGGCCTACCGCGCCGAGGGCATGCAGCAGATCCTGGCCAGCCAGGACACCTACGACCTCATCGTC
>JBJOKP010000396.1:0-3704 GCA_046046045.1 Pseudomonadota bacterium
GCGCTGGCAGCAGTTGCTGGCCGAGGTGGCCGCCCTGCCCACCCTGCCAGGCGTGTATCGCTATTTCGATGCCGCGGGCGGGCTGCTCTACGTGGGCAAGGCGCGCAACCTCAAGCGCCGGGTCTCGAGCTATTTCCACAAGGACCACGGCCCCACCCGCATCGGCAGCATGGTGGCGCGCATCGCCCGGCTGGAGACCACGGTGGTGCGCTCCGAGGCCGAGGCCCTGCTGCTCGAGAACAACCTCATCAAGACGCTGCAGCCGCGCTTCAACATCCTCTTCCGGGACGACAAGAGCTACCCCTTCCTCAAGATCACCAGCGGGCAGGACTTCCCGCGCATGGCCTATTACCGCGGCAGCGTGGACCGCAAGGCCAGCTACTTCGGCCCCTACCCCAGCGCCTGGGCGGTGAAGGAATCCATCCAGCTGCTGCAGAAGGTCTTCCGCCTGCGCACCTGCGAGGACACGGTCTTCCGCAACCGCAGCCGGCCCTGCCTGCTCTTCCAGATCCAGCGCTGCTCCGGGCCCTGCGTGGACGAGATCAGCCGCGAGGACTACGCCTCCGATGTCTCCGCCGCCTCGCGCTTCCTGCTGGGCCAGTCCGAGGCCGTGCTGGGCGAACTGCAGGGCCGCATGATGGCCGCCGCCGAACGCTACGCCTATGAAGAAGCCGCGGCGGTGCGCGACCAGATCGGCGCGCTCTCGCGCGTGCTGGCGCAGCAGGCCATCGAGACCGGCGAGGACCGCGACGTCGACATCCTGGCCGTCAAGGTGCAGGGCGGCCGGGCCTGCGTCAACCTGGCCATGGTGCGTGGCGGCCGCCACCTGGGCGACCGGGCCTATTTCCCCACCCAGGTGGAAGAGGCCACGGCCCTGGCCCTGGAGGAAGCGGCGCTGGCGGGCGACGAATCGGCCAGCGAAGCGGGCCTTCCGGCCGGCACCGAGGCCGCGACCGGCGCCCTGCCCCCGCCCGTGTCCGCGCCCGCAGTGAGCGGCGCCCCGGCGCCGGAACTGGTGGCCACGCTGGAGGAGATCGAGCGCCAGGTGCTCACCGCCTTCGTGGCCCAGCACTATGTGGGCAGCGCCGACATCCCCCACCTGCTGGTAGCCAGCCATGCCCTGCCGGCCGAGCTGCTGACGGCCCTGGGCGAACAGGCCGGCCACCGGGTGGCGGGCCAGCACCAGCCGCGCGACCAGCGCCGCATCTGGCTGGACATGGCGCAGAAGGGCTGCGAGCTGGCCCTGGCCCGGCTGCTGTCGGAGGAAGGCTCGCAGCAGGCCCGCACGCGGGCGCTGGTCGAGGCCCTGGACCTTGCGCCCGAGGCCGCCGACGAGGGCTTTGCCCAGCTGCGCATCGAATGTTTCGACATCAGCCACACGGCGGGCGAGGCGACCCAGGCCAGCTGCGTGGTCTTCGAGCAGCACCGCATGCAGCCCGCCCAGTACCGCCGGTTCAACATCAGCGGCATCACCCCGGGCGATGACTACGCCGCCATGCGCCAGGTGCTGACGCGCCGCTACGCCCGCCTGGCCGAGGCCGCCCAGCAGGGCGAAGGCCGGCTGCCCGACCTGGTGCTGGTGGATGGCGGCAAGGGCCAGATCGGCGTGGCCCGCGAGGTCTTCACCCAGCTGGGCCTGGACCTGGCCCTGCTGGTGGGCGTGGAGAAGGGCGAGGGCCGCAAGGTCGGGCTGGAGGAGCTGGTGTTCGCCGATGGCCGCGACAAGATCTACCTGGGCCACGACTCGGCCGCCCTCATGCTGGTGGCGCAGATCCGCGACGAGGCGCACCGCTTCGCCATCACGGGCATGCGGGCCAAGCGGGCCTCGGTGCGCACCGGCGCCGGCGCCAGCAGCCTGGAGGAGATCCCCGGCGTGGGCGCGCGCAAGCGGGCCAAGCTGCTGCAGCGCTTTGGCGGCGCACGCGGCGTGGCGGCGGCCAGCATCGACGAGCTGGCCACGGTGGAGGGCATCTCGCGCGATCTGGCTGAAACCATCTACCAGGCCTTGCATTTAGGGGCGACATGCACCATGCCCGGGCGCCTGGGCCGGGCGGCGTGAACAAATGGGCACAATGCCCGCATGTTCATGACCTTGCCCACCCTGCTCACCTGGGCCCGCATCCTGGCGATCCCGCTGATCGTGGGCCTCTACGCCACGGACTGGCCCATGGCCACGCGCAATCTGCTGGCCACGGTGCTTTTCGTCATCATCGCCGTGACCGACTGGCTGGACGGCTACCTGGCGCGCAAGCTCAACCAGACCTCGTCCTTCGGCGCCTTCCTCGATCCGGTGGCCGACAAGCTGCTGGTCAGCGCCGCCCTGCTCATCCTGCTGCAGCTTGACCGGGTGGATGCCTTCGTGGCCCTCATCATCATCGGCCGCGAGATCACCATCTCGGCCCTGCGCGAATGGATGGCCCAGATCGGCGCGGCGCGCAGCGTGGCGGTCCACATGCTGGGCAAGCTCAAGACCACCGCCCAGCTGGTGGCCATCCCCTTCCTGCTCTATGACGACCAGCTTTTCGGCCTGATCGACACCCACCTCTGGGGCACGTTGCTGATCTGGCTGGCCAGCGTGCTGACGGTCTGGTCCATGGTCTATTACCTGCAGAAGGCCTTGCCGGAAATCCGGGCCAAGGCGCGCTGAGGTGGCTGACGTCCAACCCGCCGCGCCCGGCCCGGGCACGGCGGCCGAAAGTGGCTGGGTGCGGGCCATGCCCGGGGTCTTCGTGCTCATCTGGAGCACCGGCTTCGTGGTGGCGCGCTACGGCATGCCACATGCGCCGCCGATGGGCTTCCTGGCCTGGCGCTTCCTGCTCTCCATCGCCTGCTTCGCCATCTGGATCGCCCTCAGCGGGGCGCGCTGGCCCACGGACCGGCGCCAGGCGCTGCATCTGGGCGTCACCGGCATCCTGATGCATGCGGGCTACCTGGGCGGCGTGTGGACCGCCATCAAGCACGGCCTGGGCGCCGGCAGCACGTCCCTCATCGTGGGCCTGCAGCCCTTGCTCACGGCGGTGTGGCTCTCGGCCACCGGCAGCGACCACCAGGTGAGCCGGCGCCAGTGGCTGGGCCTCGCCCTGGGACTGGGCGGCGTGGCCCTGGTGCTGAGTCCCAAGCTGGGCGCTGGCAGCCTGAGCCTGGCCAACCTCGGCACGGCTGCGATCGCCCTCCTGGCCATCACGGCCGGCACGCTGTACCAGAAGCGTTGGGTCGCCCCCTGCGACGTGCGCACCGCCAGCCTCGTCCAGCTGAGCGCGGCCGCCCTGGTGGCCCTGCCCCTGGCCGGGCTGGAGGCCGAGGCCATGGACTGGCAGCCCGAGCTGATCGGCGCCATGGCCTGGTCGGTGCTCGGCCTCACCCTGGGCGGCAGCTCGCTGCTCTACCTGCTGATCCAGCGCGGTGCCGCCACCCGGGTCACCAGCCTCATGTACCTGGTGCCGCCTTGCACCGCCGTGCTGGCCGCCCTGCTCTTTGGCGAAAGCCTGGGCTGGGCCACCCTGGCCGGCATCAGCGTCACCGTGACCGGCGTGATGCTGGTGGTGCGGGCGCCGCTGGCCCGCCGCGAAGGCTGAGCCCAGCTCACGCGGGCCCGGCCCGGCACAAGCGCCCTCGCCCAGATCAGCCCGGCAGGACAGGGCGTTCAGCGACTGCAGTCTCAGCTTGAGGCACCCGCAGAGTCCCGACCGCACATCGAGTGAAGC
>JBJOKP010000397.1:0-3703 GCA_046046045.1 Pseudomonadota bacterium
ATCCCCCAGGCCGACAGCCATGACCAGGCACGACCGGTGATCTGCGGCAATGCGGCACACCGGCTGGGCCGCTGGAGCAGGCCAGCCCCGGAACCGGCCCCTACACTGGCCGTCACCATGCCGCGCCGCCTCCGCCGCCTTCTTGCCACCTTCCTGCTGCTGGCCCTGGCCTTCCAGTCGGTCTGGGCAGCAGCGGCGCCGTATTGCCGGCACGAGGTGCAGCGTCCGGGTGCCGCCAGCGTCTTTCACATCGGTCACCACAGCCATGTGCATCACGCCGCGGCCGGTCCGCTGAAGGCCGTCGACGGGCAACCGACCAGCCCGTCCAGCCCAGCCACGGAGTCAGGCCTGGTCCCGTCCGGAGATGTCGGCCATGCCAGCGGTGCCTATACCCTGGATGGACCGGGCAGCATGGGCGATGGTGACTGCAGCAGCTGCCAGGGTGCCTGCGCCGCACTGCTATTGCCCCCGCCTGACCTGCCCGCCAGCCAATCACTGGCCGAGCAGAGTGGCAGTCCGGCCCCGCATCTGCCTGCGCCTCCGGCGGTCCAGCCAGAGCGGCCCAACTGGGCCTGATCGTCGACCTCGCCCCGAACCGGCCCGAAGCCCTTCCCTCAAAGGACTAGGCGAGCCGGCTATCTGCGGCGAGGTGCGGCAGGCCAGCCCTCGCGTCCGCGCGGGCCGGCATGGACTCCCCACCGGCATTCCTGGCCTGGCCAGGCAGGGCTTCCCTGTCTGGCCGTGATGGCAGGTCCGGCACCATTCTTCCGTCCCCCGCATCTCGCCGATTCCCCATCGTGACGGGCCCGACGCCCGTCTGTCCGGAGTGGATCGGATGCCCCGACACCAACCTCATCGGCCCGCCTCGCGCCGATGGCGCCCCGCTACCCTGCTCGGCACCCTGGCCCTGAGCCTGGGCACATGCGCGCCCCCCAGCCTGGCCGCAGACGCCGCAGCTGCCTCGGCTTTGCGGCCGGCTGCAGCAAGTGAGCCGTCATCCGGTGCCAGCATTCATGCACCCGGGCTGCTGGCTCGCCTGGTCGAGGCCGCCTGGGCGACACAGCCCGAACAGGCCTCGCTGGCAGTCCGCCGCGAGGCCCTGGGCGCCCAGGCCGCCGCCAGCCGAGACTGGGCCGGCGGCCCGGTGAACCTTGAACTGCGCGGCCAGACCGACCGACCGGGCAGCGGACCGGGCCTGCGTGAGGTCGAAATCGGCCTCAGCCTGCCGCTCTGGCGGCCGGGGGAACGTCGCCAGCAGCAGACCCTGACCGGTGCCGAGGCCAGCCTCCTGGATGCCCGCCTGGACCTGGCTCGTTGGCACATCGCCCAGACCGTGCGTGAAGCCTGGTGGGCCTGGCAACTGGCCCGCGCCGACCTGAACCTGGCGCGGGATCGTCAGGCCACCGCCCTGTCCCTGAGCGCCGATGTGGACCGGCGTGTCCAGGCTGGCGACCTGGCCAGGGCCGATGCCCACCAGGCTCGTTCAGCCTTGCTGCAGGCCCAGACCGCCCTGGCTGAAGCCCAGACCCTGGCCGAGCTCAGGCGACTGCCGCTGCAGGCCTGGCTCGATGATGAAGGACTGGCCACCGTGGAGGCCACCGCCACGCTGGACCACCCGGCGGCGATGGCCGCGGAGATCGCCGCTGCGGACGTCAGGATCGAGGCGGACACGCAGGCATCGGCGGGAGCGTGTCTGGATCAACATCCCCTGCTGCGCCATGCCCGGGCCCAGGTCGACCTGGCCCGCGAGACCCTGGCCCTGCAGGACCTGCAGCGACGCGGGCCGACCGAGCTGAGCCTGTCCACCACCCGAGGCCGCGGCCAGCAGGGCGAGGCCTATGGCCAGAGCCTGACCCTGGCCCTGCGCCTGCCTCTGGGCGACGACCCGCGACAGCAGATGCGCAGCGCCCAGGCCCTGGCCGAGCTGCGGGAGGCCGAGGCCCAGGAAGCCCTGCTGCGCCAGCAGCTCGCGGCCGGTGCCCAGGCCGCCACCCGCCGCCTGAGCACCGCGCGAGCGCTGGCAGCACTGGCCGGGCAGCGACGGCAACTGGCCGACCAGACCCTCGACTTCTTCGACAAGTCCTTCCGCCTGGGCCAGACCGACTTGCCCACCCGCCTGCGCCTTGAGGCCGAGGCCGCTGAAGCCGGCCGCCAGGCCACCCGCAGCCGCATCGAGCTGGCTGCCGCCCTGTCCGCCTGGCACCAGGCCCAGGGCCGGCTGCCGCAGTGACCCAGCTCCCCACACCGATCTCCCCTTCCCGGACTCCCCCATGAATCTCATCCCCCCCCTGGCCGCGCTCAGCGTCATCGCGGCCCTGCTGCTGGACTCGCCAGCCCATGCCGCCGATGACCACGGCCACGACCATGGCGATGCCCCGCCGGCGACTGCCGGCCCGGCCTTGCCCCGCTTTGCCGCGACGTCCGACGTCTTCGAACTGGTGGGCGTACTCAGCGGCCGGCAACTCACCCTGTACGTCGACCGGGCCGACAACAACGCGCCGGTGACCTATGCGCAGATCGACCTCGAGGTCGCCGGCACCCGGCTGGCGGTCGAGCAGCATGAAGACGTGTACGAGGCGGTGCTTGCCTCAGAACCCGGGCCTGGCGTGCTGGCCATCACCGCCACCGTGACCGCCGATCAGGAGGTCGACCTGCTGACCGCCGAACTGGACCTGCACGAGCACGCCCATCCCGCCCAGGCCGACCAACCGCCTGCCCGGAAGGCACCCGCCCGCTGGGGCGCTGCTGGCCTGGGCGTGCTGGCGGTACTCGCCCTCGCCGGCCGCTGGATGGCAGCCATTCGTCAACGCCGTGCAGGAGCCGCCGCATGAACTCGCCCCGCCTGATGCCCGCCGCGGTGCTCGCAATTTCGCTGGGCTGGTCGCTGGGCCTGGTGATGCCGGCGCTGGCCGGCGATGGCCATGTCCATGGCGATGCCCCGGCCGCACCGAGCGCCAACGGGCCGCAGCGCCTGCCCGATGGCAGCGTCTTCCTGCCCAAGCCGGCGCAGCGCCAGCTCGGCGTGCGCACGCTGCCGACCGAGGCGGCAGAACTGCCGCGCTCCTTTGAACTGATGGGCAAGGTCGTGATGGACCCCAATGCCGGCGGGAAGGTGCAGCCACTGAACGCCGGCCGCGTCGAGCCCGGGCCTCGCGGCCTGCCCCATCCCGGCCAGGCCGTGCGCAAGGGCGAGGTGCTGGCCTACGTCGTGCCGTCCGCAACACCGATCGAACGTTCCAACCAGGCGGCCCAGCTGGCGGATCTGCGGGCGGCGAAGTCGCTGGCCGACAAGCGGGTCGCGCGCTTGAAGGAGCTCGCCGACACGGTGCCTCGCAAGGACATCGAGGCCGCCGAGGGCGAGGCACAGGGCCTGGCCGACCGCATCGCCGCGGTCGGCACGGGCCTGTCCTCGCGTGAAGCCCTGGTGGCGCCGGTGTCCGGCGTCATCGCCTCGGTCAATGTGGTGACGGGTCAGGTGGTCGATGCGCGCGAGCTGATCGTCGAGATCGTCGATCCGGCGCGCCTGCGCATCGAGGCCCTCGCCTACGACCTGGGCCTGGCCAGCCAGGTGGGCAACGCCAGCCTGGCCATGGGCAAGGAGCGTGTGCCGCTGACCTTGGTCGGTGTGGCGCGCAGCCTGCGCGAGCAGGCCCTGCCGCTGGCCTTTCGTGCCGAAGGCAAGGTGCTCGCGTCGCTGGCCCTG
>JBJOKP010000398.1:0-3693 GCA_046046045.1 Pseudomonadota bacterium
CGATTTCGAGATCGAACAGGATGAAGAGGATGGCCACCAGGTAGTAGCGGACATCAAACTTCATGCGGGCATCTTCGAAGGCCTCGAAGCCGCACTCATACGGGGAGTTCTTCGCCGCATCGGGGCGGTTGGGCCCCAGGATGAAGCCGATGACCTGGGGCGCGATGCCGACACCGATACCCACCAGGATAAAGAGGAGGACTGGCAGGTACTGTTCGATGCTCATGGCGGTGTCGGCTTAGTCGTTCGGCGGATGGATCTTCGCAAGGACCGGGCCGCCGCTGTTGATGTGCAACAGTGACAGCCGACAAAAGCAAGGCGCGCCGCGAGAGGTCGGATGAACCGGACCGCACGCCAGGCGCGCCCACCTTGTCTCCCTGCACAACGAGTCAGGGCGCCGGGCAAACCTCGCGACATCACGCGAACTTGCCCAAACCACTTGGTGCCGACGGCGAGACTCGAACTCGCACAGCTTTCGCCACTACCCCCTCAAGATAGCGTGTCTACCAATTTCACCACGTCGGCACGTGATTCATGAGGACCGAAGATTCCGGTTTCGACCCGGCCTGATGGGCCGGTTTGCCAACGGAGGCTCTTCTTGCCTCATCGGGTCAGCCAGCAAGTTGCACACGCTGGCCGATCCATCATCTCCCTGGCTTGCGTGAGGTCTTGCTCACCAGGAAGACTGCCATTCTAGTCACAAACCCCAACAGATCTCAAGACTCAATACCGATTGATTGCACTGTCCTGGATCAAGCGGGGCCGGTCATCACTTGCTGGCGGCCGGCGCAGCCGGGGCCACGCCTGGGATGGCCACGGGGGCCGATGCCGCGGAGGCCGGCGCCTGGGCCGCGCTGGCGGCCGCCGCCGGTCGGTCCAGCACGCTGCTTCCCGACGAACTGGCGCGGTTGTGGCCGAAGTAGGCCAGGGCCAGCGTGGCGACGAAGAAGAGGGTCGCGCAGACCGCCGTGCTGCGGGAGAGGAAGTTGGCGCTGCCGGTGGCCCCGAACAGGCTGCCCGAAGCGCCGCTGCCGAAGGAGGCACCCATGTCCGCGCCCTTGCCGTGCTGCACCAGCACCAGGCCGATCATGGCCAGCGCCGAGAGCAATTGCACCAGCACGACGAGATTCATCAGGATTTGCATGTCACGAACTCAGAGATAGGAGAAGAAGGAGGGGCGGCGGCAGGATCAGGCCGCGGCACGAAGAATGGCGACGAAGTCGGCCGCCTTGAGCGCAGCGCCGCCCACCAGGGCGCCATCGATGTCAGGCTGGCCCAGCAGTTCGCGGGCGTTGTCGGGCTTGACGCTGCCGCCGTAGAGCAGCTTCATGACGGCGGCATGCGGCGTGGCCGCGGCCAGCTGGGCGCGCAGCACGGCGTGCACGGCCTGGGCCTGGGCGGGCGTGGCCGTGCGGCCGGTGCCGATGGCCCAGACCGGCTCGTAGGCCACCACGATCTCGCCGACGCAGTGCGTGAGGCTGTGGATGACGGCCGACAGCTGGCGTTTGACCACGGCCTCGGTCTCGCCGGCATCGCGCTGGGCCAGGGTCTCGCCCACGCAGACGATGGGGGTGATGCCCTTGGCCAGGGCGGCCTTGGCCTTGTCGGCCACCAGTTGGTCGGACTCGCCATGCAGGGCACGCCGTTCCGAGTGGCCGACGATGGCATAGCGGCAGCCGAACTCGGCCAGCATCGCGGCCGACACCTCGCCGGTGTAGGCGCCCTGCTCATGGGCCGAGACATCCTGCGAGCCCCAGGTGATGCCGCTGTTGGCCAGCGTCACCGCCACTTCGGACAGATAGGGGAAGGGCACGCAGACGGCTGCCTTGGCCACGAAGGGCCGGGCGGCACTGATGCCTTGCAGCAGTTCGGCATTGGCCGCATGGCTGCCATGCATCTTCCAGTTGCCGACGATGAGCTTCTCGCGGGTGGGCGTGGTCATGATGTCTTGCTGAAATGGGGTGGGATACGGTACGTGGCGGCCGGCCTCGCGGTGCGGGGGCGGGCTCAGCCCTGCTGCCAATCGAGCACGATCTTGCCGATGTGCTGATTGCTTTCCATGAGTTCATGGGCCCGGGCGGCGTCGCCCGCCGGCATGACCGCATGGATCACCGGCCGGATGCGGCCGGCCTCGATGAGGGGCCAGACCACCTCGCGCAGACGCGCGGCAATGGCGGCCTTGAAGGCCACGGGACGCGGCCTCAGCGTGGAGCCGGTGATGTGCAGGCGCCGGCGCAACACCAGGCCGGCATCGAAGCTGGCGCCCACGCCACCCTGCACCGCGATGATGACCAGGCGGCCGTCCTCGGCCAGGCAGCGCACTTCGCGCGCCACGTAGTCGCCCGCCACCATGTCCAGGATCACATCCACGCCGCGCCCCTGGGTGAGGGCCATCACCTGCTCAGCGAAGTCGCTCTCGCGGTAGTTGATGGCATGGTCGGCCCCCAGGGCCAGGCAGGCGGCGCACTTGTCGGCGCTGCCTGCCGTGGCGATCACGGTCGCCCCCAGGGCCTTGGCCATCTGGATGGCGGTGACGCCGATGCCGCTGGTGCCACCCTGCACCAGCAGGGTCTCGCCGGCCTGCAGGCGGCCGCGATCGAACACGTTCGACCAGACGGTGTAGAAGGTCTCGGGCAGGCTGGCTGCCTCGACATCGCTCAGACCCGCCGGCACCGGCAGGGCCTGGACGATGGGCACCACGCAGCGCTCGGCATAGCCGCCGCCCGCCACCAGGGCGCAGACGCGCTGGCCCAGCGTGAAGCCGGCGGCCTGGAGGGCCGCCTCGTCACCCGCCTCGATCACGCCCGCCACTTCCAGCCCCGGCAGGTCGGACGCGCCGGGCGGCGGGGCGTAATGCCCCTTGCGCTGCAGCACGTCCGGCCGGTTCACGCCACTGGCGGACACGCGCACCAGCATCTCGCCCGGCCCGACAACCGGGTCAGGGCGTTGGGCCAGTTGCAGCACCTCGGGGGCGCCGTGGCCACGCAGTTCGATGACACGCATGGGAGTGGATGAGGAGGGGTGACCGCCAGCCGTGCTTACTGCTGTTGCTGGTGCTGCTGTTGCTGGGCCTCGCCCTGGTCGCCTTCGCTGCCAGGCTGGTCCTGCTCGCTGCGCGGGGGACGCTCGGCGCGGTCGCCACGGTCGTAGCGGTCGCCGCGGTCACGGCGGGGGCCGCGATCACCACCACGGTCACCGCGGTCGCCACGGTCACCGTATTCACGGCGCGGACGCTCGAAGCGCGGCTCTTCCTCCATGCCTTCCGGACGCTCGATCAGCGCCTTCATGGACAGCTTGATGCGGCCCTTCTCGTCGGTCTCCAGCACCTTGACCTTGACCACCTGGCCTTCGGTCAGGAAGTCGGTGACCTTCTCGACGCGCTGGTGGGCGATCTGGCTGATGTGCAGCAGGCCATCCTTGCCCGGCAGGATGTTGATCAGGGCGCCGAAGTCCAGGATCTTGGTCACCGGGCCTTCGTAGATCTTGCCGATCTCGGCCTCGGCCGTGATGTCGGCGATGCGCTTCTTGGCGGCTTCGGCCTTGTCGGCGTCGGTCGAGGCGATGGTGATGGTGCCGTCTTCGCCGATGTCGATCTGGCAGCCGGTCTCTTCGGTCAGCGCGCGGATCACCGAGCCACCCTTGCCGATCACGTCGCGGATCTTCTCCGGATTGATCTTCATGGTGTACAGGCGC
>JBJOKP010000399.1:0-3684 GCA_046046045.1 Pseudomonadota bacterium
AGGCGGATCTGGCGCAGCTCGAAGCGCGGCAGGCCGGCCGAAGGCGGCGCCTCGGGCTTGGGCGGCAGGGCGGCAAGCTTCTGGCGCAGATGGGCCAGCACCGGCTCGAAGTCATAGGCCGCCTGCGGCCCGGCGTCGCGGCGCAGCCAGACCTGGGGCGACTGCACGGTGATGCCGCTCACCACCGGCATGAGGCGCCACAGGCTTTCGCCCGCCACGTCCACCTCCAGGCCACCCAGGCGCAGATGGGGCGCGGCCTCGGGGCCGATGACCAGGCCGCCCAGGCTCAGCTCCAGCGTGAGCGGGCGGATGGCCAGGGTCTGCAGCCGCACCGGCGTGCCCAGCCAGGCCTGGCCCTCGGCCTCTATACGCGGGCGCAGCCAGGCCGGCAGGGCGATGGCCAGGGCGGCATGGAGGCCGCCCAGCAGCAGGGCCAGGCTGCCGACCACCCAGGCCAGGCGACGCGGCCAGCGGGCGGACGGCCGAGCGGTGGCTGCGGGCGCAGCGAGGGGATCGGTGGCGACTACAAGGGCTGCGGCGTCGTTCATGCCGCGAGCTTAGGTCATGCGCCGGACCGCCAGAACAAGTGGCTCAGGCGCGCTGGAACTTGAACACCGCCGTGCTGGCCAGCAGGTTGGGCCAGGTGCGCACGATGCGGTCCTCGTGCAGGCCGAAGGACTCGAGCACCGTGAGGCCGCACTGGCGCGCCAGGATCTCGAAGTCGGCAAAGGTGCCCACGCGGATGTTGGGCGTGTCGAACCACTGGTAGGGCAGGGTCTTGGTGACCGGCATGCGGCCCTGGAGTACCGAGAGCCGGTTGGGCCAGTGGGCGAAGTTGGGGAAGCTGACGATGCCGATGCGGCCCACGCGCGCCGTCTCGCGCAGCATGGCCTCGGTGTTGCGCAGGTTCTGCAGGGTGTCGAGCTGCAGCACCACGTCGAAGCTGCCGTCCTCGAAGATGGCCAGGCCTTCCTCCAGGTTGCGCTGGATGACGTTGACGCCGCGCTTCACGCAGTCCAGCACCTTGGCATCGTCGAGTTCGATGCCATAGCCGCTGCAGCCCCGCTCGCGCTGCAGCAGGGCCAGCAGGCCGCCGCCGCCGCAGCCCAGGTCCAGCACTGTGCTGCCCGGGGGCACCAGGCTGGCGATCACGTCCACCGAAAAGCGACTGCTCATCTCAAGCCCCCTGGGCGGTCAGGCCGAGCTCGGCCGCCACCCGTTCCAGATAGGCCCGCACCACGCCGTGGTAGCGCGGGTCGTCGAGCAGGAAGGCGTCATGGCCATGTGGCGCGTCGATCTCGGCGTAGCTCACCGACCGGCGGTTGTCGACCAGGGCCTTGACGATCTCGCGCGAGCGCAGCGGCGAGAAGCGCCAGTCGGTGGTGAAGCTCACCACCAGGAACTTGGCCGCCGCCCGGGCCAGGGCCGCGGTGAGGTCGCCGCCATGGGCGCGTGCGGGGTCGAAGTAGTCCAGCGCCCGGGTGATGAGCAGATAGGTGTTGGCGTCGAAATATTCGCTGAACTTGTCGCCCTGGTAGCGCAGGTAGCTCTCGATCTGGAACTCGATGTCCTGGGTGCTGTAGGCCAGCTCCTCGGACTTGAGGGTGCGGCCGAACTTCGCGTCCATCACGTCGTCGGACAGGTAGGTGATGTGGCCGATCATGCGGGCCACCCGCAGGCCGCGCTTGGGCAGCACGCCATGGGCGTAGAAGTGGCCGGCGTGGAAATCGGGGTCGGTGATGATGGCGCGTCGCGCCACCTCGTTGAACGCGATGTTCTGGGCCGAGAGGTTGGGCGCGCTGGCGATGACCAGCGCATGGCCCATGCGGTCGGGGTATTGCAGCGTCCACGACAGGGCCTGCATGCCGCCCAGGCTGCCGCCCACCACGGCGGCCAGGCGCTGGATGCCCAGGGCGTCGAGCAGCCGGGCCTGGGCCTCGACCCAGTCCTCCACCGTCACCACGGGGAAGTCGGCGCCATAGGGCCGTCCTCCGGCCGCCGGGTCGGGGTTCACATGCATGGGCCCGGTGGAGCCGAAGCAGGAGCCCGGGTTGTTGACGCCGATGACGAAGAAGCGCCGCGTGTCCAGCGGCTTGCCCGGACCGATCAGGTTGTCCCACCAGCCCTCGGTCTTGCGGTCTTCCTGGCCGTGGGCATCGGCATGGAAGCCCGCCACGTGATGGCTGGCATTGAGGGCATGGCAGACCAGCACCGCATTGCTGCGCTCGGCGTTGAGCTGGCCGTAGGTCTCGTAGACCAGGTGGTAATCGCGCAGGCTGGCACCGCTGCGCAGGGGCAGCGGGGTGCTGAAGGCCATCTTCTGCGGCTGGACGATGCCGACGCTGCCCATGATGGTTCGATGCTTCTCGTGGCTGGGTGGACGGGAAGGCGACCGCCCCGGGGAAGGAGCGGCACGCCAGGACCTGGCACCGGAAAAGACCAAGCCCGATGCACGTTGACCAGGAAGGGCGGCGGGAACTGCACCTTCGAGACGACGGGACACCGGGCTTGTGTGTCCTCTTTAGCGGCATTTGTAGAGCGCCCGCAATCCGGATCAAATCGGCGCTGTTGCGCGGCAGTATAGACAATGAGGGCATGTCAGCCGCCTCGCCATCTTCCTTTCCCTCCCCCGCCACCGTCACGCTGCGCGCCCCCGACGGCGCCCGCGCCAGCCTGCTGCTGCAGGGCGGCCAGCTGCTGAGCTGGCAACCCCTGGGCGAGGAGGACCAGCTCTACTGCTCGCCCCTCTCGCTCGCCGCGGCCGGCGCCGGCCAGGCGGTGCGCGGAGGGGCGCCGGTGATCTTTCCGCAGTTCTCCAGCCGCGGTCCGCTGCCGCGCCACGGCTTTGCCCGCACCCGCACCTGGACGCTGGAAGAGCAGGGTCAGCGCGCCGGCCATGCCTTTGCCGTGCTCTCGCTCAGCGATGACGCCCAGACCCGCGCGATCTGGCCCCACGCCTTCCGCCTGGAGCTGACGGCCAGCCTGTCCGGCCGCCGCCTGGACCTCGAACTGGCGGTGCAGAACACCGGCGAGACCGGCTTCGACTTCCAGGCCGCCCTGCACACCTATCTGCGCACGGCCGATGTGCGCAAGGCCCAGCTCGAAGGCCTGCTCGACCAGCCCTACCTCGACAGCGTGAGCGGCGAGGAGCGCGGCCAGTGGATCGACGTGGTCAGCATCGCCCAGGAGATCGACCGCATCTACTGGAATGCGCCGCCCGCCCTGACCCTGCGCGAGATGGGCCGGCGCCTGGCCATCGCCCAGCAGGGCTTCCGCGACACCGTGGTCTGGAACCCCGGCCCCGACAAGGGCGCCGCCCTGGCCGACCTGCCGCCCGAGGGCTGGCTGGACTTTCTCTGCGTCGAGGCCGCCTGCATCGGCGAGCCGGTGCACCTGCCCGCCGGCGAGGAATGGGTGGGCCTGCAGACCCTGGAACTGGCCTGACCGGCGCAGACGAGCCCGCTCAGGCGCTGCCGGCCCCGGGCCGGGCGGCAGCGCCGGCCCCCGTCACGCGGGCGAAGCGGGCGCGGTAGTCGGCCCGCTCGGTGCCGCAGAGCCGGTCCCACCAGGTGAACCACAGGCCGTAGTTGCCGCGCGCCGTCTCGTGGTGCAGGTGGTGATGGGTGGTGGTGGTGAAGCGGCCCCAGAACCAGTGGCTCACGAAGCCGGCCGGCATGATCTCCA
>JBJOKP010000400.1:0-3679 GCA_046046045.1 Pseudomonadota bacterium
AGTTGAAGGGCGTGATGCCCGCCACCACGCCCAGGGCCTGGCGCATGGTCCAGTTGTCGATGCCGGTGGAGACCTGCTCGGTGTAGTCGCCCTTGAGCAGCTGGGGGATGCCGCAGGCGAACTCGACGATCTCGATGCCGCGGGTGACCTCGCCCTGGGCATCGGTGAAGACCTTGCCGTGTTCGGCCGTGATCATGGCCGCCAGGGTGTCGCGCTGCTCGTTGAGCAGGGCCAGGAAGTTGTTGAGGATGCGCGCCCGGCGCAGCGCCGGCAGCTGCGACCAGGCCGGGAAGGCTGCCTGGGCCGCGGCCACGGCGGCATTCACCTCCTCGGCCGAGGCCAGGGCCACGCTGCGCGCCGAGACGCCGGTGGCAGGGTTCCACACCGGCTGGCTGCGGCCACTGCTGCCGGGCACGGTCTTGCCGGCGATGTAGTGGCCCACGTCGGTGGTGGCGGTGAAGGCGGCGGGAACGGCACCCATGGCAAGTCTCCTGGTCGGGCGGAACGGTGCTGCGGCGTGGCAGCGATTGATCGGGATGGCTGAACGACGGGTTGGGTCCGGCGCCTGCGGCGCGGAGGAGCCGTCATCATCGAGCAGAGGGCGCAGTCTAGGCAGGCGTCGCGCCCGTTTCCAGCCCGGACGGCTGGAATCACTGTTCAGAAAAATGGACAATCATGGGCACCATGAACGCCATGCCCCCGGACGACAGCCTGCTGCGGACGCCGCCGCCCGCCCCATCTTCAGGCGAGGCCGGCCCGGCCGCGCTGGACGCCGGCAGCACCAAGCCCATCGATGCCCTGTGGCCGCATCTGCACGCCTTGTGCGTGCTGGCCACCATGGGCAGCTACACGGCGGCGGCGCGGCGCCTGGGCCTGTCCAAGGCGGCAGTCAGCCAGCGCGTGGCCGAGCTGGAGAAGGCCGCCGGCCTGCCCCTGGTGCGCCGCACCACCCGCAGCATGCGGCTCACCGCGGCGGGCGAGCAACTGGTGGAGGCGGCGCGCCTGCCCTTCGAGGCCATCGAGCGTGGCTTCAGCCATGTGAAGGACCTGGCCGGCCATCCGCGCGGCCTGCTGCGGGTCAGCGCCCCGGTGGCCCTGGCGCGCCAGCAGATCGTGCCGCGGGTGCCGGACTTCCTGGCCCTCTACCCCGAGGTGCGCATCGAGCTGGAACTGTCGGACCGCCTGGTCTCGCTGGCCCAGGAAGGTTTCGACCTGGCCATCCGCCACACCCAGGCCGCGCCCGACACCCATGTGGCCTGGCGGCTCTGCGCCACTCAGGCCTGGCTGGTGGCGGCGCCCGCCTACCTGGCGCGGCGCGGCGCGCCCGCCCATCCCGCCGACCTGGCCCGGCATGACTGCCTTCACTACCTGCGCCCGGGCGAGGGGGTGAGCTGGAGCTTCGTGGCCGAGGCCGGCCCGCCTACATCCGCCCCGCCCGACAGCGTGGACGAGCGCCTGAGCGTGGCCGTGCGCGGCCCCTTTGCCGCCAACAACAGCGAGGCCCTGCGCGAGGCCGCCCTGGCCGGCGTGGGCATCGCCCTGCTGCCGGACTTCAGCGCCCAGCAGGAGGTCAGCGCCGGCCGCCTGCAGCGGGTGTTGCCGGCCTGGCGCTCGGTGGGCGCCTTCGGCGAGCAGCTCTACGCCATCCGCCCCTACAGCGCCCAGGTGCCGCGGGCGGTGTCGGCCTTTGTCGACTTCCTGCGCGAGGCGCTGCGCGACGGTTTTCCGGTCAGCCCGGGCGCCGGCCCTGGGGCATGAACATCAGGGCGGCAAAGGCCAGCAGGCCCAGGCCGGTGGAGAGCCACAACATCCCCAGGCCGACGCGTTCCACCCCCAGGCCGAAGAGCCAGGGCGCGGCCGCCTGGGCCACCCGGCTGGGCAGGGTGATCAGCCCTTGGCGGGCGCCATAACCGCCGCTGCCGAACAGCACCAGGGGCAGCGTGCCCTTGGCGATGGTCAGGATGCCGTTGCCCATGCCGTGCAGCAGGGCGAACGGCGCTGCCCAGCCCGCCCCCAGGGCCAGCACCAGGGCCGCGCCCACCGGGTGGCTGAGGGCGGCCAGCCGGGCCGACAGCAGGGGATGGAGGCGGCGCAGCCAGCCGAATTCCAGCAGCCGCCCGGCCACCTGGGCCGGCCCGACCAGGGCACCGATGCCTACCGCCGCCGCCAGGCTGAGGCCACCGGCCTGCAGCAGGGCCGGCAGATGGGCGGCCAGGGCCGTGCTGGTGAACCAGGCAGCGGCAAACACGGCGGCAAGCAGCACGGCGGCCAGCCGCGCCTCGGCGGGAGTGAGCCGGGCGCTGTCATCCAGCGCGGCGGTCGGTGGCGCCGGCTGGGCCGCCTCACCACCCAGGGCACCCTGGGCACCCTGGCCTGACGCATCCTGCGCTGCCCCGCCCGACGACGGGGCCAAATTGGCCTGGGGCGTCGGGTGCGGCCGCTGCGGCAGACCTGGCACGCCTGGCACATCAGGCAAACGCGGCAGCCGGCTGTTCAACCACAGGCCCAGGCTGATGTGCAGGCCGGCCCAGCCCAGGCAGGCGCCGCGCCAGCCCCAGGCCTCCAGCATCAGGCCGGAGAGCGGCCAGCCCACCGTGCTGGCAAAACCTGCCAGCAGGGTGATGCCGGTGATGGCATTGCGCGCACCCTGACCGTACAGCCTCACCAGGCTGGCGAAGCCGGCCTCGTACAGGCCGGCGCCCATGGCCAGGCCAAGGACGGCCCAGCCCAGGGCCAGGCTGAGGGGGCCATGCGCCAGGGCCAGCAGCGCCAGGCCCAGGGCGAAGACCAGGCTGGTGGCCATCAGCAGGCCGCGGCCACCGTGACGGTCGATCTGTCGTCCGGCCAGCGGGCCGACCACGGCGGAGATCAGCAGCGCGCCGGAGAAGAAGGCGAAGACCCAGCCCGGGGTGAGCCCCAGCTCGGCCGCCATGGGCCGGGCCAGGATGGCCGGGAGGTAATAGGTCGAGGCCCAGGCCAGGGTCTGGGCCAGTCCCAGGCGCAGGACCACGCCACGGCGGCCCGCGGACAGGGGCGCGGATAGCGGCGTGGACAAGGGCGCGACAGGGGTGGACGAATCATGGGCGACCATCACCCGCCATCATCGCCGCAGCGGCGGCGCGATCAGCCCGCCGGGCGCACGTAGATGTCGGTGTCGAGCAGGCGCTGGCGCAGGAAGTCGAACACCGCATGCACCAGCTGGGCGCCGGCACCGCAGGCGCCGACCTGCAGCAGGATGTCGACCTCGCCGTCCTGCACGCTCACGGCGCTGACCACGCCCGAGCGTATGCCCAGGCCGGCCAGGTCGGGGCAGTCCTGCAGGGCGGCCAGCACCGGCGCCAGTTCGGCCGCCGTGCCCGTCAGCACCGGGTTGTCGCAGCGCAGGGGGGCGGCACAGACCGGCTGGCTCTCCTCGCCATGGCCGCTGTGGCAATGGCCGCAGCCGCCCCGGGCCGCGCTGTCGGCCAGGATGGGAATGATGTGCGGCGAGCCGTCCGCCGACGGGGCCGGCGGGCTGCGGTGGGTGGCACTGGGAGCGGAGATCAGGGCGGTGTCAACCATGGGGCGGATCTTGAATCAGGCACAGCGGACCCGGGAGAGCCACGCGTTGAGAATTCTCAAGCTGTTTCCGAGCCGCACCAGTCGCCACGGTGGCAGGAATCCGGCAGGACCATGCCCG
>JBJOKP010000401.1:0-3678 GCA_046046045.1 Pseudomonadota bacterium
CGCCGCCGCCAGCAGCGCCACCGACACCGTGCCCGCCACGCATCTGCCCCCGGATGCCACGGCCGCGCTCGACAGCAGCCTGCTGCCGCCGAGCTGAGCCACGCCCTGAGCGGTCCGGGTCGGCTTGCCGGTCCGGACCGCTGGCCTGCCGGCGCCATGCCACTCTCGATCACCTCCACCTGATGCCAGGCTCCGCCATGACTCCTGTGCCTGACCCGGCTGCGGCCCTGCCGCGGCTCGCCTCTCCCGCCCGCCCGCTTGCCGAGCCGGCGCCTCGCCGGTCCGCCCCGGCCCGTCTGGCCCTGGCGCTGGGCCTGCTCAGCCTGGCTGCCCTGGGCAGCGGCTGCGCCGTCCAGCGTGTCCAGCCCTGGGAGCGCGACCTGCTGGCACAGCCAGCCATGCAGTTCGATGCCTTGCCGGTGATGACCGCGGTGGACGAGCACATCCACTTCAGCAAGGAGGCCGCCAGCGGCGGCCGCAGCTTTGGTGGCAGAGGTTGCGGATGCAACTGAACCCTTCCCCCCAAGGCCTGGCGGTCCCGTCCCGATCGACGGCGATCACGCCCACCGCCCTGCGCCTGGCCCTGGGTGCGGCCACCTCGGCCCTGCTGGCCAGTGCGGTGCAGGCCCAGTCCGTCCCTCCGCCGGCGGCCACGACCAGCAACAGCAAGGCCCCGGCAGCCGCGCAATGGCAGGCCGATGCCTGGGTGCTGCAGTACAGCGAGGCCGACGGCCGCGTCAAGGCCACCGAGCCCGTGGTGGCGCTGCGCCGCCAGGACGGTGACGACCGCATCACCAGCCTGCGCCTGATCCTGGACAGCCTCACCGGCGCCTCGCCCACCGGGGCCGTGCCCCAGCCTGGCGTGCAGACGGTGACCAGCCCCTCGGGCGGCAGCGAGGTGGTCATCGCCGCTGGCTCCGTGCCCATGGACCACCACTTCAAGGACCAGCGCCAGGCCGCCTCGCTCAGCCACGAGCAGGGCTGGGGCGCGAACCGGCGCATCCGCCTGGGGCTGAATGCCTCGGGCGAGACCGACTTCGCCTCGCTGGGCGCAGAGGCCTCGCTGGCGCAGGACTTCGACGAGCGCCACACCACCCTCAGCGTCGGCTGGGCCGGTGAGGCGGACTACATCAAGCCGGTCGGCCAGGTGCAGGCCGGCCTGCAGCCGCGCGATGCCGCCCACATCGTGGGCCGCAGCCGCAACCGCGGCGTGAACGACCTGCTGCTGGGCTGGAGCCAGATCCTGGGCCGCGGCTGGCTGATGCGCCTCAACCTGGGCCTGGGGACGGGCTCGGGCTATCACAGCGACCCGTACAAGGTGCTCTCGGTCATCGACCCGGTGAGCGGCCTGCAGACCGGCGACGGCCAGGTGGCCGAGGCCCGGCCGCGCAGCCGGCGCCGCAGCACCCTCTACTGGCAGCAGAAGCTGCACACCGGCAGCGGCGTGCTGGACACCGGCCTGCGCGCCTACCGCGACAGCTGGGGCGTCCGTGCCACGACGCTGGAGGCCGCCTGGCGCCATGAGCTGGGCCGCCAGTGGTGGATCGAGCCCCAGCTGCGCCTCTATCGCCAGACCGCAGCGGATTTCTACAAGCCCTATCTCGTGGAAGGCGTGGACTGGTTCAGCGCCGTCCAGGCCCCGGCCATGGCAGCCGCCAGTGCCGATGCGCGCCTGGGCGCCTTCAGCGCCCGCACCCTGGGCCTGGCCGCCGGCCTCGATCTGGGATCCGGCCGCAGCCTCACCGCCCGCGTCTCGGTCTATGCCCAGCGGCAGAAGGAGCCGGGCGGCGCGCCCGGCTACCTCTCGGGCGTGAGGCTGACCCAGGACCTGAAGGCCAGCACCTTCCTACTGGGCTATACCCAGGCGTTCTAGTCAGGGCCGGGACCAGGGGCCGGGGCCAGGGCGCGGCGCGGCGCGGCGCAGGCCGGTGCGCATCGACGGGGACGCTTCGCCCGGCCTGGCCGGCCCCGGCATTGGACAATCGGTGCTCCGCCAGCCGAATCGGCCTGACCACCGACCGGCGGCCTGCCTGCCTCCTGCCACCGCCATGCCCTGCTGCTCCCCGCCCCGCCATGCAGATCCCTGAGTTCCGTCAGCGCCTGCGCGACCTGGGCGCCGCGCCCCCCCATCAAGGCCGTTTGCTGCGCGCCTGGCTGCAGGCCCAGCCGCTGGAATCGGGCCGCAAGGTCGCGGCGCGCACCTTCTATCCGGCCGCCCTGTTCCAGGCCCTGCCGGCCCTGGCCGAGGAACTGGGTGGCCTGGCCCGGGTCGAGGCCGAACACCCGGCCGGGGACGGCTCGTCCCGCCTGCTGGTGCGCCTGGCCGACGGCCAGACCGTGGAGAGCGTGCTGCTGCTGCGCGATGGCCTCTGCGTCTCCAGCCAGGTGGGCTGCGCCGTGGGCTGCGTGTTCTGCATGACCGGGCGCTCGGGCCTGCTGCGCCAGCTCACGAGTGGCGAGATCGTCGCCCAGGTGGTGCTGGCGCGCGCCCGCCGGCCGGTGAAGAAGGTGGTCTTCATGGGCATGGGCGAGCCCTCGCACAACCTCGAGGCGGTGCTGGAAGCCATAGCCCTGCTGGGCGCCGAGGGCGGCATCGCGCACAAGAACCTGGTCATCTCCAGCGTGGGCGACGAACGCCTCTTCGATGCGCTGGACGCCCGCATGGCCCAGCCCGGCGCCGTGCGGCCGGCCCTGGCCCTGTCGCTGCACAGCAGCCGCGAGGCCCTGCGCGCCGAGCTGCTGCCGCGGGCGCCGCGCCTGCCGGTCGAGACCCTGGTGGCCCGCGCCGATGCCTATGCCCGCGCCAGCGGCTACCCCATCCAGTTCCAGTGGACCCTGATCGACGGCGTGAACGACGGCCCCGAGGAGCTGGAAGGCATCGCCCGCCTGCTGGCCGGCCGCCACGCCATGATGAACTTCATCCCCTACAACGCCGTGGACGGCCTGCCCTGGCAGCGCACGCCCTGGGACCGCGCCCTGGCCCTGGCCCGCGAGCTGAACCAGCGCCGGGTGCTGACCCGGCTGCGTTATTCCGCCGGCCAGGAGGTGGACGGTGGCTGCGGCCAGTTGCGCGCCCGCCATGTCGAGGCCCGTGATGCGGATGATCCTGCGCACGCGTCAGAAGCCGAACCCATCGCGGCCCAGCGGCCACCAAGCCGCCGCCCCCCGGTGCGCACGCCGGAAGAAGCCCAGGTGCGCGTCATGAGCCTGGTGCGCCAGACCCAGCAGGCGGAGCAGGCATGAAACCATCCTCGCTCATGGCCAGCCTGTTGCTGGGTCTGGCCTTCCTCCTCCAGGCCGCGCCCGCGGCCCAGGCCGCCACGCCGGGTGAAGTGCCCGTGGGCGGCACCCTGCGCGAGGCGCGCATGAAGGGCCTCAACGGCGCCGACCGGGCCTTGTCCGAGCTGCGCGGCCAGCCGCTGATCATCAACGTGTGGGCCAGCTGGTGCGGCCCCTGCCGGGCCGAGATGGCCTCGCTGGAGCGTCTGGCCTGGCTGGAGGCCAAGCCGCCATACCCCACGCGCTTTCGCATCATCGGCATCTCCACCGACGACGACCGCCAGGCGGCGCTGGGCTTTCTCAAGCAGATCAACGCCAGCATCAGCCACTACATCGACCGCCAGCTGGAGCTGGAGCACATGCTGGGCGCCAGCCATCTGCCGCTCACCCTGCTGGTCG
>JBJOKP010000402.1:0-3677 GCA_046046045.1 Pseudomonadota bacterium
TTGGGTTCGGTCGGACGACCGCGATACCTGCTCGCTGGTGGCAGAAACTCGCCCTGCGGGCTCGGACATCTGCCACCGACTCCCAGGCATCACGGTCATCCTCGGGCTGCGGTGCTGGCGTGATTCACGCTTCGTCGGGCCAGTACAGGCGCATCGGGTTGGTGACCAGCAGCTGGCGCTGCAGTTCCGCCGTTACCGCGATGTGCGGGATGAAATCCACCAGCAAGCCGTCGTCGGGCATGTGGTCCTTCAGGTTGGGGTGCGGCCAGTCGGTGCCCCACAGCACGCGGTCGGGAAAGGATTCCACCACGGCACGGGCGAAGGGCACCACGTCGCGGTACGCGGCCTGTTCGCCGTTCAGCGCCTTCGGGCCGCCGGCCGACAGCCGCTCGGGGCAACTCACCTTGCTCCACACGTTGTCGTGCTCGCGCATGAACTTCATGAACAGCGCGAACTCCGGGCCGTCGAGCGGCTTCGTCACGTCGGGCCGGCCCATGTGGTCGACCACCACGGTGGAGGGCAGCGCAGTGAAGAAGTCCCACAGCTCCGGCAGGTCCACCGCCTCGAAGTAGATGACCACGTGCCAGCCCAGGGCCTTGATGCGGCCGGCGATCTCCAGCAGCTCGTCTTTGGGCGTGAAGTCCACCAGGCGCTTGACGAAGTTGAAGCGCACGCCGCGCACGCCGGCGGCATGCATGGCCTGCAGTTCCTCGTCGGTGACGCTGCGGCGCACCGTGGCCACGCCCCGCGCCTTGCCGCCCGAGGAGACGCAGGCGTCGATCATGGCGCGGTTGTCGGCGCCGTGGCAGGTGGCCTGCACCACCACGTTGCGGGCAAAGCCCAGGTGGTCGCGCAGGGCGTAGAGCTGGGCCTTGCTGGCGTCGCAGGGTGTGTACTTGCGCTCGGGGGCGTAGGGGAATTCGGCGCCCGGGCCGAAGACATGGCAATGCGCATCGACGCTGCCGGCAGGCAGCTGGAAGCGCGGCGTGCTGGGGCCGGAGTACCAGTCCAGCCAGCCGGCGGTCTTGCTGAAGTCGCCCGTGGTGGGTTTGCTCATGGTGGTGGGGCTTTCGGAATCAGTCGACGTACTTGAAGCCGGCCTGCGCCAGTGGCTCGCGCATCTTGTACATGTCCAGGCCCAGGATGCCGCTGGCCAGCTTGTCGCGCTTCTCGCCCTCGAAGCTTTCGCGCTTGAGTGCGGCTTCCAGCGTCTTGGCGGCGATGGCCTTGGGCACGCAGACCACGCCGTCGTCGTCGGCCACGATGACGTCGCCCGGGTGCACCAGCGCACCGGCGCAGACGATGGGGATGTTGACCGAGCCCAGCGTGGCCTTGATCGTGCCCTTGGACGAGATGTAGCGGCTCCAGACCGGGAAGTTCATCTCCTTGAGCGTCTTCACGTCGCGCACACCGGCCTCGATGATGAGCGCGCGGGCGCCGCGGGCCTGGAAGCTGGTGGCCAGCAGGTCGCCGAAATAGCCGTCGCTGCATTCGGCGGTGACGGTGGCGATGACGATGTCGCCGGGCTGGATCTGCTCGGCTGCCACATGCATCATCCAGTTGTCACCGGGCTGCAGCAGCACGGTGACCGCCGTGCCGCTCACCTGCACGCCCGTCTGGATGGGCCGCATATAGGGCTTGAGCAGGCCGACGCGACCCATGGCCTCGTGCACGGTGGCCGAGCCCAGGGCGGCCAGGCCATCGGCCGCAGCGCGATCGGCCCGGGTGATGTTGCGGTAGCAAACGCCAAGTTCGTACATGGTCAGAGTCCCTTCAATTTCAATGCGGTGTCGAGTCGGCTGAACACGCGCCGGGCATTGCCTTCGTAGACCATGTAGCGCTCCTCGTCGCTCAGGTTGGCCGTGGCCTCGACATAACGCTTGGTGTCGTCGTAGTAGTGGCCGGTCTCGGGGTCGATGCCGCGCACGGCGCCGATCATCTCGCTGGCGAACAGGATGTTCTTCACCGGGATCACCTTGGTCAGCAGGTCGATGCCGGGCTGGTGGTACACGCAGGTGTCGAAGTAGATGTTGTTGAGCAGGTGCTCGGAGAGCAGCGGCTTCTTCAGCTCCTGCGCCAGGCCACGGAATCGGCCCCAGTGGTAGGGCACCGCGCCGCCGCCGTGGGGGATGAGGAACTTCAGCGTCGGGAAGTCCTTGAACAGGTCGCTGGTCAGGCACTGCATGAAGGCCGTGGTGTCGGCGTTCAGATAGTGTGATCCGGTGGTGTGGAAGCAGGCGTTGCAGCTGGTGCTCACATGGATCATGGCCGGGATGTCGTACTCCACCATCTTCTCGTAGATGGGGTACCAGTGGCGGTCGGACAGCGGCGGGCTGGTCCAGTGGCCACCTGAGGGATCCGGGTTCAGGTTGATGCCGACGTTGCCGTACTGCTCCACGCACTTCACCAGCTCGGGAATGCAGGTCTTGGGGTCCACGCCGGGCGACTGCGGCAGCATGGCGGCCGGGATGAAATGGTCCGGAAAGAGCTGGCTGACGCGGTAGCAGAGCTCGTTGCAGATGGCGGCCCAGGTCGAGCTGGTCTCGAAGTCGCCGATGTGGTGGGCCATGAAGCTGGCGCGCGGGCTGAAGATGGTCAGGTCGCTGCCGCGCTGCTTCATCAGCTTCAACTGGTTGGTCTCGATGGACTCGCGCAACTCGTCGTCGCTGATCCTGAGCTCGCTGGCCTTGGGTGCCTTGCTCGGGTCCTTCAGGGCGGCGATCTGCAGGTCGCGCCAGGCGCCCAGGGCGGCCGGGGCGGTGGTGTAGTGGCCATGCACGTCGATGATCATGGAGGGTCTCCTGGCGGGCGGATGGAAAGGAAAGTTGTGGAAGCCTGTGCGCTGCGGCTGGCGCCGGGTCGAGCGGGAATCTTCAGGGTGGGGCAGGTGTCTCAGTCCTGGCCCGGCTGCATGCCCTGACGCTGCTTGGCGGTCAGGGTAGCGGGCGAGGCCAGCCAGTCCAGCGCGGCCTGGGCCGCCTCGGGCTGGGTGGAGGTGCTGGCGACCCCACCGCTGAAGGTGGTGAGGATGGCGACCTCGGTCGGCAGGGTGCCCAGCAGCGTGATGCCGGCCACATGCAGCAGTTCGGGCAGCTGCTGGAAGCCCAGGGCCACCCGGCCCTCGGCCACCAGGCGGCCCACCGGCACACCCGGGGGCGCCTGCACCAGGCGCGGGCTGATCTCGGCAGTGAGGCCCCAGCGCTCGAACAGGGCCAGCAGGGCCGTGCCGCTCGGGCCGGTGGAATAGCCGATGCTGGCGGCGGCCGACACGGCGGCGCGCAGCGCGGCCTCGGTCGAGATGTCCGGCCGGGCGGCGCCGGCCGGCACGGCTACCGCCACCGGCGAGATCACCAGGGGCCGCAGGCTGCCGGCGCGCAGGTGGCCGGCGGCCAGGAGCTTGGCCATGGCGTCGGCGCCGAGCACGACCAGGTCGAAGGCCTCGCCTGCCGCCACCCGCTTGGCTGCGTCCACCCCGCCGATCGACTCGAAACCCAGCCGCGGGCCGGCCTGGCGGGCGTCATGGGCCTGGCACAGCTCGTCCAGCAGCAGGCGCGTGGCCATGGAGGAGATGCCGGCGAGTCGGGGGGCGGGTGGGGCGGCTGAACTCATGGCGGCGATTCTGGCCAGCGCTTCTCATGCCGGCCAGCCAGGGTTGGCTACTAGCAGCTATGCCGCAT
>JBJOKP010000403.1:0-3656 GCA_046046045.1 Pseudomonadota bacterium
TCGCCTTGATCAGCTCGATGGGGGTGAGCATGTTGGCGTCCAGGGCGGCGATCCAGGTGTCGCGGTCCCAGTCGCGGTAGTCGCCCGTGGGCGGACCGCCGGCGTTGTTGACCAGGATGTCCACCTGCGGGCAGGCCGCCAGGGCCGCGGCCCGGTCGGCTGGCGTGGTGATGTCCCCCGCCACCGCGACCACGCTGATGCCTGGATGGGCCAGGCGAAGGGCGGCAGCCGCGGCATCCAGGGCCTGGGCGCCACGCGCCGTCATCACGATGTTCACGCCTTCGGCGGCCAGCGCCTGGGCACAGCCCAGGCCCAGGCCCTTGCTCGCGGCGCACACAAGGGCCCAGCGGCCCTGAAGTCCCAGATCCATGATGTCTCAGCGTCCTTGGTGGGCAGTGTCGATGGCCGGTGGCGTGACCGGCAGCGGAGTGGCGGCCGGGCTCGCCACCCGGGCCGCGGCGGCGGACTGGGCCCGTGCCAGCAGGGTGACGCCGGCCAGCACGAGCAGGGTGCCCGCGGCCATCCAGGCGTTGAAGTGTTCACCCAGCAGCAGCACGCCCAGGGTGATGGTGGAGATGGGGCCGATCATGCCGGTCTGGGCCGCCAGGGTGGCGCCCACCCGCTCGATGGCCAGCATGACCAGCAGCACTGGCGCCACGGTGCAGGCCAGGGCGTTGAGCAGGCTGAGCCACCAGACCGGTTCGGGCACCTGGGCCAGGTCACCCGGCGAGCGCAGCAGCAGGTACTGCAGGATGCAGAACAGGCAGGCCGCGCTGGAGGCCAGGCCGGTGAGGCGCATGGCGCCCAGGCGCTTGAGCTCCTCGCCGCTGTAGACCAGGTAGACCGCGTAGCTGATGGCGCTGGCCAGCACCAGCAGACCGCCCAGCACCACGTGCTCGCCATCCAGGTGCACCTCGTGGGCAAAGACCAGCAGCACGCCGGCATAGCTCACCGCCATGGCGACAAGCTGGGCGCGGCTGGCACGCCGGCCAAAGCGCAGCCAGCCCAGCAGCAGCACCAGGGTGGGGTTGAGGTAGAGGATGAGGCGCTCCAGCCCCGCGGTGATGTAGGCCAGTCCAAGGAAGTCCAGCATGCTGGCCAGGTAGTAGCCGCAGAAGCCCAGGCCCAGCACGGCCAGCCAGTCGCGCCTCAGCAGGGCCGGCTTGCCGCGCCCGGCCCACCAGGCCAGCAGGGCGAAGAACGGCAGGGCCATGGCCATGCGCAGCAGGATGACCGTCACCGCATCCACCCCGTGGCGATAGGCCAGCTTGACGATGATGGCCTTGCCCGAGAACGCGATGGAGCCGGCGACGGCAAAGGCCAGGCCGGTGGTCAGCCTGCGGCGGGCAGAGGTCATGCCGTCATTCTAGGCAGGCCGATCCATCCGATCGGGACCGAACTCCGGGGCACCCCGGAATGCAGAAAGCCCCGCAGGGCGGGGCTTTCGAGGCAGGAGGTCGGGGCTCGCTCAGAGCTTCTGGGCCTGCATGAAGTCGTCGAAGGCTGCTTCGGCAAAGCGGAACCACAGGTTCTGGTCGGCGCGGAACTTGGCGTAGTCCTCGTAGACCTTCTTCCAGTTGGGGTTCTTGGCGCCCAGATCGCTGTACAGCGCCATGGACTCCTTGAAGGCCAGTTCCATCACGTCCTTGGGGAAGCGGAACAGCTTGGTGCCACCCGCGACCAGTTGCTTGAGCGCCATGGGGTTCTTGGCGTCGTACTTTGCCTGCATGTCCACATGGGCCACGGCTGTCGCGGCCTCGATGATGGCCTTGTATTCGGCTGACAGACCTTCGTAGGCCTTCGAGTTGACGAAGAAGTCCAGCTGCGGACCACCTTCCCACCAGCCGGGGTAGCCATAGTTGGGCGCCACCTTGTAGAAGCCCAGCTTCTGGTCGTCGTAGGGACCGACCCACTCCGCCGCATCAATGGTGCCCTTCTCGAGCGACTGGTAGATCTCGCCACCAGGAATGTTCTGAGGCACACCGCCCATGCGCTCGACGACCTTGCCGGCGAAGCCGCCGACGCGGAACTTCAGGCCCTTCATGTCAGCCACCGAGGTGATGGGCTTGCGATACCAGCCGCCCATCTGGGCACCCGTGTTGCCGCCCAGGAAGTTGACGATGTTGTACTGCTTGTAGAACTCGCGCATCAACTTGAGGCCGTTGCCCTCCACCATCCAGGCGGTCATCTGGCGGCTGTTGAGGCCGAAGGGGATGGCACAACCCAGGGCAAAGGTCTCGTCCTTGCCGAAGAAGTAGTACGGCGCCGTGTGGGCCATCTCGATGGTCGCGTTCTGCACACCATCCACCACGCCGAAGGCCGGCATGAGTTCACCGGCCGAGTGCACCGAGATCACGAACTTGCCGCCCGAGAGTTCGCTGACCTTCTTCGCGAAGACTTCGGCCGCACCGAAGATGGTGTCCAGCGACTTCGGGAAACTGGAGGCCAGGCGCCAACGGATCTGCGCCTGGGCGTGGACGATGGCGGGTGCGGCCCCGGCTGCCAGCACGCCAGCCAGGCCAGCGCCGGATACGAAATTGCGACGTTCCATCAAGTGCTCCTTCGGGAGGGGGGTGTACTCGGGAGAGTGATACGGGGCCGCCGGACGCGGGGCGCCCAGCGGGGTCGGGGCGCATTATGGGCAGGGCCCAGGATGGCTCTCCCTGGGGTCGACCCTGAAGCAGCATCCCGCCACCGGGTGACTTCTGCCACTTCCGGGGACTCCACACCCCAATTCGGTGCGAACCGCGCGCGCGGTCGACGCCAGCAGGATGTCGCTCAGTGACCAGCCACCTTCATGCGCTCGATCAGCACCGAGCCCACGCTGCGGCTGCCGCTGGTATAGGTGTCCGCGCCCACGGCCACGATCTGGCGGAACATCTCGCCCAGGTGGCCGGCGATGGTGATCTCGTGCACCGGGTAGGCGATGCGGCCCTTCTCGACCCAGAAGCCCGCGGCGCCGCGCGAATAGTCGCCGGTCACCATGTTCACGCCCTGGCCCATGAGCTCGACCACGAAGAGGCCGCGGTGCAGCTTCTTGAGCATGGCGGGCAGGTCGTCGCGGGCGCGGGTGAGCCGGCTGCTGAGATAGAGGTTCTGGGCACCGCCGGCATGGCCGGTGGTGCGCATGCCCAGCTTGCGGGCCGAATAGCTGCTCAGGTAATAGCCCTGCACCACGCCGCCCTCCACCACCTGGCGAGCCCGGGTGCGCACGCCCTCGTCATCGAAGGGGGCGCTGCCCTTGCCCTTGGGCACATGCGGGTCCTCGCGCAGGTCGATGTGGCCGGCGAACACCGGCTTGCCCAGACAGCCTTCGAGAAAGCTGGTCTTGCGGTAGAGCGCCCCGCCGCTGATGCCGCCCACGAAGCTGCCGATCAGGCCGGCCGCCAGGGTGTTCTCGAACAGCACCGGCACCTCGCAGGTGGCGATCTTGCGGGCCGCCAGGCGCGACAGCGCGCGTTCGGCGGCATAACGACCGACGGCCTCGACATCGGCCAGGTCGCGGGCATCACGCATGGAGGTGTACCAGGCGTCGCGCTGCATGTCGTCGCCGCTGCCCACGATGGGGGCGACCGAGACCGAATGGCGCGAGCTGGCGTAGCCGCCGCGGAAACCGCGCGTGTTGCCGGCGAAGAAATGCGCCTGCTGGGCCGACA
>JBJOKP010000404.1:0-3653 GCA_046046045.1 Pseudomonadota bacterium
CGGCCGTCTGCGCCCTGCCGGAGGGGCCGGCGTCCGTGGCCGCTGCACGACTCAACGACCCTCGCCGCGGTGCCGAGGCGGTGGCCCGTGATGCCGCCCGTCCGCTCGATGAGGCTCAGCTCGCCGCTCTGGACGAGGCCGCCCATGTCGATGCCGTCACCCAATGGCTGAGCCCGGCCGAACTGGCTCTGCTGGGGCCGGCCGCAGCCGGGGTGGACCGGGGCGCCCGGGTGGGCCGCAGTCGCCTGCTGGTGGCGGGCATGCATTGCGCGGCCTGCAGCATCACGCTGGAGCAGGCCCTGCTGCGGGTGGACGGCGTGTTGTCCGCCGAGGTGAGCGGCGCCTCCGAGCGCGCCGTCGTGTTGTGGGACGCCGGGCGCACGCGTTTCTCGGCCCTGGTGGCTGCCATCCGTGCCGCGGGCTATGGCGCTTTTCCCGACACCGGCGCCCAGGCCCTGGACCAGGCCCGCCAGGCCAGCCGCCAGGCAGTCTGGCGCCTCTTCGTCGCGGCCTTCTGCATGATGCAGGTGATGATGTACGCCACGCCCACCTATGTGGCTGCGGCGGGCGACATGTCGGCCGATCTGGTGATGCTGCTGCGCTGGGCCAGCTGGCTGCTCTGCATTCCAGTGCTGCTGTTTTCGGCCGGACCCTATTTCCGGTCGGCCTGGCAGGCGTTGCGCCAGCGCCGGATCGGCATGGACGTGCCGGTCTCGCTGGGCATCCTCGTCACCTTCATCGCCGGCAGCCAGGCCACCTTCAGCGGCCAGGGCGAGGTGTATTTCGACTCGCTCTCCATGTTCGTGGCCGTGCTGCTGGGCGCCCGGCTGCTGGAAACCCGCGCCCGGCGCCGCGCCGCCCGCGCCCTGGACGCCCTGGTGCGCCGCCTGCCCGACAGCGTCGAGCGGCTGGGGTCGGACGGTGCCTTCCAGCGCGTCTCGCCCCAGGCCCTGCGGGCGGGCGACCAGGTGCGGGTGCAGGCCGGCCAGGCCTTTCCGGCCGACGGCGTGATCCTCGCCGGTCGCACCCAGGTGGACGAGGCCGTGCTCACTGGTGAATCCACCCCGCTGGAGCGCTGCGAAGGCGGCGAGGTCTCGGCCGGCTGCCTCAACCTGGGCGCGCCCATCTTGATGCGGGTGGACCTGCTGGGCGCTGACACGCGCTACCAGCGCATCGTCGCCCTGGTGGAGCGGGCGCTCACCGAGCGGCCGGCCTTCATGCTGGCCACCGATCGCCTGGCCGGGCCCTTTCTCTGGCTGGTGCTGCTGCTGGCCGGCGGCGCCTGGCTGGCCTGGCAGTGGATAGACCCGGCCCGTGCGCTGTGGGTGGCCGTGTCGGTGCTGATCGTCACCTGCCCCTGTGCGCTCTCCATCGGGGCGCCCATCACCCTCATCGCCGCGGCCGGCCTGCTGGCCCGGCGCGGCGTGCTGGTGCAGCGCCTGGATGCCCTGGAGGCGCTGACCCGGGTCGACCTCGTGGTGCTGGACAAGACCGGCACCCTCACCGAGGACAGGATGAGCCTGGCTGCCTTCGAGCGCGTCGCCGGCCCCATGCCAGACCTGGCTGGTCTGGACGAGGCGGCCCTGCGGCAGCGTGCGGCGGCCCTGGCGGCCCAGTCGCGCCATCCCCTGTCGCGTGCCCTGGCCGAGGCGGGCGGCGCTTCGGCAACGGCCGGCCAGGCCGAGGGATCGGCGTGGTGCGAGGTCGAGGAACACCCCGGCCAGGGTCTGCAGGCACGCTGGGGCGGCGCCGGGCCGGGCCAGGGCCTGCGCTGGCGCCTGGGCTCGGCGGCCTGGTGCGGCGTCAGGCAAGGATCGCAGTCGCCCGGCCGCCCTGCCGTCTGGCTGGCCGTCGAAACCAGGGCCTCGACCTGGCAGGGGGTCGCGCGGGCCGAGTTCGACGAAGTGCTGCGACCGGATGCGGCCCAGGCCCTGGCCGGCCTGCAGGCCGCGGGCCTGCCCATCCGGCTGCTTTCGGGCGATCAGGAGGCCAGCGTGCAGGCCCTGGTGCAGCGCCTCTGGCCTCGGGCCGGAGCAGCGGCCGGGAACGACGCAGCGAACAGCCACGCGACCGGCCTGGCCTGGCGCTCGGCCTGCACGCCACAGGACAAGCTGGACGCCCTGGGCCAGTGGCAGAGCCAAGGCCACCGGGTGCTGATGGTGGGGGACGGCATCAACGATGCGCCTGTGCTGGCCCGTGCCGATGTCTCGGTCGCCATGGGCAGCGCCGCCGCGCTGGCCCAGGCCCGTGCCGACGTGGTCATCCTGTCCGACCGCCTGGGCGATCTGCTGCACCTGCGCAACACCGCGACGCGCACCCTGCGGGTGGTGCGCCAGAACCTGGGCTGGGCCCTGGCCTACAACCTGGCCTGCGTGCCCCTGGCCCTGGCGGGCTGGCTGCCGCCCTGGGCGGCAGGCCTGGGCATGGCGGGCAGTTCCCTGGCCGTGGTGCTCAATGCCCTGCGCCTGACGCGGGAACCTGCCGAGGCCACGGACGCTGCGGTGCCTGCCCTGCCCGCAGCGGCTGCGCTCCATCCCTCCTCACGCTGACATGGACATCCTCTTCCTGCTCGTGCCGCTGTCGGTGGTGCTGGTCTTCGCCATCATGGCCGTGTTCGCCTGGGCCCTGCGTAGCGGTCAGTTCGACGATGTGGAGCGTGAGGCCTTGCGCATCCTTCAGGACGATCACTTGCAGCAGCCTGACGTTTTGTTGCCTGTGGACGAAGGGCGTTCACAGCCCGTGCGGGTTGACACCGATCAAGCGACCCGATGAGGGTGTGACAAAAAATCGCGCCGATTCAAAACAGACCCAAGAGTTGCATAAGGAGCACACCGATGGCTATACCGTCTTCAACCAGTTCGCAGGCGGCCCAACCCGTCTACAGCGACACCGTGGTGCGCGCCTTCGCACTGGCGGCCGTTCTGTGGGGCGTGGTGGGCATGCTTGTGGGCGTGATCATCGCGGCCCAGCTGGCCTTTCCTGATCTCACCTTCGGCATTCCCTGGCTGAGCTACGGGCGCCTGCGTCCGCTGCACACCAACGCCGTGATCTTCGCCTTTGGCGGCTGCGCGCTCTTCGCGACCAGCTATCACGTGGTGCAGCGCACCTGCCAGACCCAGCTCTTCCTGCCCAAGCTGGCGCTGTTCACCTTCGTGGGCTGGCAGCTGGTCATCCTGCTGGCCGCGCTCTCGCTGCCCATGGGCTTCACCACCGGCAAGGAATACGCCGAGCTGGAATGGCCCATCGACATCCTGATCGCCGTGGTGTGGGTGAGCTATGCCGTGGTGTTCTTCGGCACGGTGGGCATCCGCAAGGTGCGCCACATCTACGTGGGCAACTGGTTCTTCGGTGCCTTCATCATCGCCGTGGCCCTGCTGCACATCGTCAACAGCGCCGAGATCCCGGTGAGCCTGACCAAGAGCTACTCCGCCTACGCTGGCGTGCAGGACGCCATGGTGCAGTGGTGGTACGGCCATAACGCGGTGGGCTTCTTCCTGACCGCGGGCTTCCTGGGCATGATGTATTACTACATCCCCAAGCAGGCCGGCCGCCCGGTGTACAGCTACCGCCTGTCCATCGTGCACTTCTGGGCCCTGATCTTCACGTACATGTGGGCGGGTCCGCACCACCTGCACTACACCGCGCTGCCCGAC
>JBJOKP010000405.1:0-3652 GCA_046046045.1 Pseudomonadota bacterium
CCCGGCGCTGGCAACAAACGTGAGGCGGCGTGAGGACATCGTCGGGCTCATGGAGCGATCACCAGCTGTGTTTCCAGCGCAGCGAGGCCAGGTAGTTCCTGGGTGCGCCCGGCTCGAAGAAGCGGCCGTTGCCATCGTTGACGATGACGCTGCCGGCGTAGGCCCGGTCGGCCAGGTTGTCGATGCGGGTGAGCAGCTCGAGCTGGTCATGCTGGCCCAGGGTGATGCGGCGGCTGTAGCGCAGGCTGATGACGGAGAAGCCGCTGGCGAAGTCGCTGTTCAGGTCGTTCACCGCCGTGCGGCCCTGGCCGCGGATCTCCAGGCCCAGTTCGCCGGCGGCGTCGGGCTTCCAGGCCACTTCGGCATAGGCCAGGGTGGGTTGCGTGCCGGCGATGCGGTTGCCGGCCGGCACCGTGGCCTTGTTGTTGGTGCCAGTGAGCGTGCATCCCGCGGCCGTGCAGGTCTCGAAGCTGTCCAGGTAATTGGCCTCCAGCCGGGTCAGGGCCATCTGGGTGCGCCAGCTGGGCGAGTGGCGCCAGGTCATGGCCAGCTCGGCGCCCTTGCGCTCGGTGCGGCCCACGTTCTGGAAGGCGCTGCGGCCACCGGCGTTGGTCAGCACGCCGATCTCGTTGTCGGTCTTGATCTGGAAGAGGGTGGCCTGCACGTCCGGCCGGCCCGCGCCGCCGCGCAACTTGAGGCCCAGCTCCTTCTGCCGGCTGGTCTGGGGCTGCAGGCCTGAGTTGAAGCCCGGCGTGCCGTCGCCCTGGTAGGCCAGTTCGCCCAGGGTGGGCGACTCGAAGCCGCGCGAGAGGTTGGCGAAGATGGCGAGACCAGGGGCCAGCAGATAGCGCAGGCCGGCCACCGGGTTGGTGTAGCTGAACTTGAGCAGGCCGCTGTCGTCGCCGTTGTTGGGGGCAGGCGGGATGCCGGCCAGGATGAAGTGGTCCTCGGCGCTGAGCGTGACCTTGCCGCTGCGCAGGCCGGCGCTGGCGCTGAGGGCGTCGGTCAGCGTCCAGTCGGACTGCACATAGGCCTCGCGGGTCACGGCCTTGTTGCGCTCGTCGCGCTTGAGGGCGCCGCGGGTGCCGTAGTCCGGCGTGGGCGTGGTGGTGGTGAAGCTCAGGTAGCCGCGCCGGTCGTCGATCATCTGCTCGTAGTTCACCCCGGCCACGATGTCGGCCTGGGCGAGCTTGAAGGCCACCCGACCGTCCAGGCCGCCATAGGTGCGGTCGAAGTCCACCAGGCCGCCGCCGTGGCGGTTGCCGTTCTGGGTGGCGGCCGGTATCGCCAGGGGCTGGGAGACGCCGCGGCTGCCGGTGTAGGTGGAGAGGCTGACGCTGTCCAGCGCCCCCAGGGCCAGGCGGTGCGACCAGTCCAGGCCCAGCTGGGTCTGGCGGATGGTCTTGTGGGTCTTGAACTGGGCCGCCTCGGGCGCGGTGCTGCGGGGATCGGCCTCGAACTGGGTGCGGGTCAGGCCCAGGGGATCGTCGGCCTCCTGGTCCTGGTTGCTGGCGCTGAAGGTCAGGCGGTCGTTCTCGTCCTGGAAGCCTACCCGCACATTGGCGAGCTGGCGGCTGGCCGCGCTGTTGGGGCGGAAGCCATCGATGTCGAACTTGGCCAGGCTGGCGCTGATGTCGGCGTTCTGGCCCAGCGGCGTGCCCATGGCCAGGCGCTCCTGGCGCAGGCCGAAGCTGCCGAAGTCGGCGCCCAGCTCCAGGCTGGGCACGGTGACCGGGGCGGAGAAGAGGGCGATCACGCCGCCCGAGCTGTTGCCGTAGAGGGCCGAGAAGGGGCCGCGCAGCACCTCGACGCGGCTGGCGCCGGCGAGGTCGAAGTGGGCCACCTGGCCCTGGCCGTCGGGCATGGAGGCCGGTATGCCGTCGCTGTAGAGGCGCAGGCCACGCACGCCGAAGGTGGCGCGGGCGCCAAAGCCGCGCGAGCTGATCTGCAGGTCCTGGGCGTAGTTGCTGCGGTTGGCCACGGTCAGGCCGGGCACGCGGGTCAGGGCCTCGCTCAGGTTGACCTGGGGGCCGGCGCTGCGCAGCTCGTCGGCGCTGACCGCCGTGATGGCATAGGGCGCATCGATGAGGCGGCGTTCACGCGCCGAACCGGTGACGACCACCGGCTCCAGGCTGGCATCGCCGGCCGCAGTGCCTGCGGTCTGGGCCTGGGCCGCAGGCAGCAGGCTGGCGGCGGCGCACAGGGCCAGCAGGTGGGGGCGGAAGGCGTGCGAGCCGAGCGCGCGGACGCGATAGGCAGAAAGGGTGGAGATGGCGGGGAGGGCGCTGCGAGCGGCGTGGAAGCTCATGGTGTCTCGATCATTGTCTTTGGTGGGGTGACGCTGCCCGGCGGGGTCATCCGCAGCGGGGCAGGGTCAGGCGCCTCCTGGCAGGCGCACGGTGGCGGGCAGGGAGGGGCAGGAGATCGACGACGCAGCGGGGCGCAGCTTAGTGGCTGCCACACCCCGGGCGACTACGCCTGCGGGACAGTCCGGGGCCGGAAAGACCCGCGGTTGTCGGCCTGCTGCGACGATTCCTGTGCCTGGCCTGAGCGCGGTCAAGCCTCGGCCGGGCGGGCACAGCCCAGCGGCTGGTCGCTCAGGCCAGGCAGCCGGCCTCGATCTCCTGGCCGGTGGCGATGCGCACCGGCTCGGGGATCTGGTAGCCGTAGCGGGCGGCGGTCAGCTCGGCCAGGATGGAGACGGCGATCTCGGGCGGGGTGCGGGCGCCGTTCTTCAGGCCCACCGGGCCGTGCAGGCGCTCGAGCTGCGCCGCGCTGATGCCGAAGTGTTCGGCCAGCCTGAGCTTGCGCTTGGCCTGGTTGGCGCGCGAGCCGATGGCGCCGACGTAGAAGGCCTCTGAATTGAGCGCCTCCATCAGCGCCAGGTCGTCGATCTTGGGATCGTGGGTCAGGGCGATGACGGCGGTGTGGGCGTCGGGCTTGAGCTCGACCAGGGCGTCGTCGGGCATGTCGGTGCGCAGGGCGCAGCCGGCGGCGGTGAAGGCCTCGCTGCCATCCTGGTACTCCTCGCGCGGGTCGCAGACGATGACCTGGTAGTCCAGCGCCCGCGCCATCTGCGCCAGGTACTGGCTCATCTGGCCGGCGCCGACGATGACCAGGCGCCAGTGCGGGCCGTGGGTGGTGACCAGGGTCTGGCCGTCGAAGCTGAGGCGGTCGGCACCCGTGGCGTCGGCCAGGCTGGCCTGGCCGGTGGCCATGTCCAGGCGGCGGGTCACGCGCTGGCCCTGGGCCAGACGGGCCAGCAGGTCTTCCAGGCGGGTGGCGGGCTGGATGGGTTCGAGCACCAGTTCGATGGTGCCGCCGCAGGGCAGGCCGAAGCGGGCCGCCTCGTCGCCCGAGACGCCATAGCGCACGCTGTAGGGCAGGCCGGCGGCGGAGCGCTGGTCGTCCACGCCCTCGCGGCCGCGGCCGTCGCGGATGCGACCGACGAGGTCGTCCTCGATGCAGCCGCCCGAGACCGAGCCGGCCAGCTGGCCGTCGTCACGCACCCCGACCAGCGAGCCCACCGGGCGCGGTGCCGAGCCCCAGGTGCGGGTGATGGTGCCCAGCACGGCGGCATGGCCCTGGGCGCGCCAGGCCACGAGCTGGCGCAAAACTTGGAGATCGACGTTGTCCATGGACGCAGGCCTGT
>JBJOKP010000406.1:0-3647 GCA_046046045.1 Pseudomonadota bacterium
TCGTAGGCCTGGTAGATCTCCACCAGCTTGATGGTGTGGGCGTCCTGCACCGGCACGTCGTTCGGCCGGCGGCCTTCCTCCTTGCTGCCGGCGATGAACCAGGCCACCTGCTTGGGCACGTAGCGTTCTTCATCGAGGTTCATGGCCTTGATGACGCGCTTGACGGCCGAGAGGCTGTCGCCGCTGTCCAGGATCTGGAAGCTCTGCGGCAGGTCGGCCAGCTTCCAGTGCGCGCGCAGGAAGCGGTTGCACAGGCCGTGGAAGGTGCCGATCCACATGCCGCGCACGTTCACCGGCAGCATGGCGCCAAGGCGGGTGAGCATCTCCTTGGCCGCCTTGTTGGTGAAGGTCACCGCCATCAGCCCGCCGGGCGAGACCTGGCCGGTCTGCATCAGCCAGGCGATGCGGGTGGTCAGCACGCGGGTCTTGCCCGAACCCGCGCCGGCCAGGATCAGCGCCGGCTCGGGCGGCAGGGTCACCGCCTCCAGCTGCTCGGGGTTGAGGCCCTGCAGCAGGCGCTCCAGGCCACCCGCCAGCGGCACGGCGCCGTGAGGGTGGCGGGCATCGTCGGGGCGGTCGTCATCAAAGGGCAAGCTCATGGTTTCATTGTAGGAAGCGCCCCCGCCCGATCCCTCCGATCGGCGTCCACCCCGCGGGCGGCCTGGCCAGGAGCCTGAGTGAGCCTTCTTCCCCCGCTGTCGTCCCCTTCCCCTCTTCCCCTGGCGCTGGCCCTGCAGGGCGGCGGCGCCCACGGCGCATACACCTGGGGCGTGCTCGACGCTTTGCTGGAGACCGGCGCCATCCAGCCCACGGCCCTGAGCGGCACAAGCGCCGGGGCCATGAACGCCCTGCTGCTGGCCCAGGGCTGGACCGCCGCCCGCGACGCCGGTCGCCCGCCTGCGGAAGGCGCCCGCGAGGCCCTGGCCGAGTTCTGGCTGGGCGTGGCGCGGCTGGCGCCGGTGGATTTCGGCGGCACCCATGGCGATGCGGCCGAGCCCACCCTCTCGCCCGCCCTGCGCCTGGTGATGCAGTGGGGCCAGCTCATGGCGCTTTCGCCCTACCAGCTCGGCCCGGGCCAGCTAGGCCCCCTGCTGCAGAACCCGCTGCGCGAGCTGCTGCTGGCCCAGGTGGATGCCGAGCGCATCGCCGCCGACACCGAACTGGCCCTCTACCTGGCCGCCACCCAGGCCAACACCGGCCGGCTGCGGCTTTTCGGCAATGCGGCGGCGCGGGCCGCCTCGCCGCAGCCTCAGGCCCTGGGGGGGCTGGACATCGACGCGGCCCTGGCCTCGGCCTGCCTGCCCACCCTGCAGCCGGCGGTGATGATCGAGGGCGAGCCCTACTGGGACGGCGGCTACAGCGCCAACCCGGCCCTGCTGCCCCTGGTGCAGGGGCAGCAGGGCCGCCTGCGGACCGACCTCGACCTGCTGCTGGTGCTGCTCACCCCGCGCCTGCTTGGCCCCACGCCAGAAAGTGCGGCCGAGATCCGCGCCCGCACCGTGGAGCTGGCCTTCCAGACCGCATTCCTGCGCGAGCTGGAACTGCTGGCTGCGCTGGAGGGCCTGGCCGGCAGGTCAGGCGCTGCGTCAAGCAGCAGCCTGTCCCGCTGGACTGGCCGGCTGGGGCACTGGCTGACCACGCGGCTGGGCCGCGCGCCCGGCGCATCCCCGGATGGCAGCCGCGCCGGCACCGGCCCGCGCTGGCATGTGATCGAGGCCGAACTCGGCCATCTGCGCAGCGAGACCAAGCTGATCGCGCGGCGGGATTTCCTGCTCCACCTGCGGGATGCCGGCCGGGCGGCCGGCCAGGCCTGGTGGGCCCAGGCGCAATCCAGGCTGGGGCGCTGCGGCAGCATCAGCCTGGCGGAGCTGCTGGCCCCGCCCGCCTAGTGCCAGGACCCGGGCGCCGGCCCCGGTCTGCCCCGGCCTCAATGCAGCACGTAGTCCCCGCCGCCACCGCTGGCAGCCGGCGCCGCGCTGCGGGTCGCCGCGCCGCGGCCGGCCTCGCCGCCCTCGACCTTCAGCTTCAGGGCGCGGATGGCCCGCACCGTGGTCTGGGTGCGCTGGGTGAAGGGCGTGCCGGCATTCATGGCCGCCAGGGCGCCGGCCTGGTTGCCGCTGTTGATCTGTCGGCCGATGGCACCGACCTCCTTGTGGAAGGCGGCATGGTCGCCCAGCAGCTGGCTGAACTCGGGCAGATGGCCCCAGCGCGAGCCGCCCGGCCCGTGCAGCCAGCAGCCCAGCGGGCACTGGTCGTCACGGCTGACCTTGGCCACGTCGACCTGCTCGTGCTGCAGCACGGCGTTGCGCAGCTTGGTGCGCCAGGCCACATGGGCTTCGATGGCCTGCTCCAGCGAGAAGCCGCTGCCATCGGCCAGGGCGGCGGCCGTGGCCAGGTTGGCCTTGGCCTGGGCGCGCAGGGCGGCGGCCTCGCGGGCGGCCAGGCTGGCGTCGGCCTCGTTGAGGCGGAACATGGCCATGGTCTCCTCCACCTGGCGGGCCTGGTGGCCCACGGCCGAGGCGGAGGCGGCCAGCTCCTCCACCATGGCGGCGTTCTGCTGGGTCACGCTGTCCAGGTTGGCCACGGCGTCGTTGACCTGACCCACGCCCAGGCGCTGCTCGGCCGCCGCGGCGCTAACGCCGTCCAGCACCTCGCTCACGCGGCCCACGGCCAGCAGGGCGTCGCCCATGCGGCGGGCGGCGTGGCTGGTGTCCTGCACGCCCACCTCGACCCGAGCGGATGAATCGGCGATGAGCTGGCGGATCTGTGCCGCCGCCTCGCTGGTACGGCTGGCCAGGGCGCGCACCTCGCCGGCCACCACGGCAAAGCCGCGGCCGCTTTCACCCGCGCGGGCGGCTTCCACCGCGGCATTGAGGGCCAGCAGATTGGTCTGGAAGGCCACGCCCTCGATCACCTGAACGATGTCGGCCACCCGGGCCGAGGAGGACTTGATCTCGTGCATGGCCGCCTCGACCTTGCCCACCGCGGTCGCACATTCCTGGGTGATGGCGGTGGTCTCGCCGGCCAGGCGGGCGCCGCGTTCGGCCGCATCGGTGCTCTGCTTGATGGTGCCGTTGATCTCTTCCATGGTGGCCGCGGTCTCCTGCAGGCTGCTGGCCTGGCTTTCGGTGCGGGCCGACAGCTCGTGGTTGCCGGAGACGATCTCGTCGATCGAGCCGCGCACGGCCGCCAGTTCCTCGCGGCTGTCATGCACGAGCGAGCGCAGGTTCACCGCCATCTGGCCCAGGGCCAGCTGCAGTTCGCCCAGGGTGCCGCGGGCGCCGCGGCTGGGCGGGGTCACCAGGTCGCAGGCCGCCAGGCGGCGGGCGTCCTTGACCGTGACGGCCAGGGCGCGGTTGGTGCGGAACTGCGTCAGCAGTCCCAGGCCGACGGCGGTGGCCAGGCCGGTGCCCACACGCAGTGGCAGCGGCCAGGCGGCGGGCAGGCTGGCCAGCAGGGGCAGGGTCAGCAAGCCGGGCCAGAGGGCTGCGCCCCCGGCGGCATCCAGGCCACGTTCGGCCGTCCGGCGCAGGCGTCCGGCCCAGGAGGTGTCTATGAGGCGGCCACGCTCCAGGGTGAGGCGGGGCCGGCCGGTGGCTTCTTCCTCCTTCATGCGCTGGTAGAGGGCCTCGGCGGCCTGCACCTCG
>JBJOKP010000407.1:0-3644 GCA_046046045.1 Pseudomonadota bacterium
GAACTCGTACCTGTTCGGGGGCAACGCGCCCTACGTCGAAGAGATGTACGAGGCTTACCTCGACAACCCGGGCTCCGTGCCGGACAACTGGCGGTCGTATTTCGATGCGCTGCAGAACGTCCCGGCCACCGACGGCTCCGATAGTCGCGACGTGGCCCATGCGCCCGTCATCGAATCCTTCGCTCAACGCGCCAAGTCGAATGCCTTCGCCCTGAAGGCCAGTTCGGCGGATCTGGCCGTCGCGCGCAAGCAGGTCCATGTCCAGTCGCTGATCGCCGCGTACCGCAACGTGGGCGCTCGCTGGGCCGACCTCGATCCGCTCAAGCGCGCCGAGCGTCCGAAGATCCCCGAACTCGAGCCAGCGTTCTACGACCTGGCCGAGTCCGACCTGGACATCACCTTCAGCGCCGCGAATACCTATTTCGGCAAGGAAAACATGAGCCTGCGCGAGATCGTGCAGGCCCTGCGTGAAACCTACTGCTCCACCATCGGTGCAGAGTTCATGCACATCACCGACCAGGCGCAGAAGCGCTGGTGGCAGCAGAAGCTCGAGAGCATCCGCTCCAAGCCGCATCTGACGGTCGAGCAGAAGCGTCATGTGCTGGACCGCCTGACCGCGGCCGAAGGCCTGGAGCGTTTCCTCCACACCAAATACGTCGGCCAGAAGCGCTTCTCGCTCGAAGGTGGCGAGAGCTTCATCGCCGCCATGGACGAGCTGGTGCAGCGCGCCGGCGAGAAGGGTGTCCAGGAGATCGTCATCGGCATGGCCCACCGCGGCCGCCTGAACGTGCTGGTGAACACCCTGGGCAAGATGCCCGCCGACCTGTTCGCCGAGTTCGAGCACACCGCGCCGGAAGACCTGCCCGCGGGTGACGTGAAGTACCACCAGGGTTTCAGCTCCGACATCTCCACCCCCGGCGGCCCGGTCCACCTGAGCCTGGCCTTCAACCCCTCGCACCTCGAGATCGTCAATCCGGTCGTCGAAGGTTCGGTGCGGGCTCGCCAGGATCGCCGCGACGACAAGACCGGTGCCCAGGTGCTGCCGGTGCTGGTGCACGGCGACTCCGCCTTCGGTGGCCAGGGCGTCAACCAGGAAACGCTGATGCTGTCCGAGACCCGTGGCTACACCACGGGCGGCACGGTCCACCTCATCATCAACAACCAGATCGGCTTCACCACCAGCGACCCGCGTGACCTGCGCTCCACGCTGTATTGCACCGACATCGTCAAGATGATCGAGGCGCCGGTGCTGCACGTGAACGGCGACGATCCCGAAGCCGTGGTGCTGGCCACCCAGCTGGCCCTCGAATACCGCATGACCTTCCGCAAGGATGTGGTGCTCGACATCATCTGCTTCCGCAAGCTGGGCCACAACGAGCAGGACACACCCGCGCTCACCCAGCCGCTGATGTACAAGAAGATCGGCGCCCACCCCGGCACCCGCAAGCTGTACGCGGACAAGCTGGCTGCGCAGGGCCTGGGCGACGACATCGGCGACAAGCTCTCCAAGGCCTACCGTGCGGCCATGGACGAAGGCCGCCACACGGTCGATCCGGTGCTCTCCAACTTCAAGAGCAAATACGCGGTGGACTGGGCGCCCTTCCTGGGCAAGAAGTGGACCGATTCGGCCGACACCGCCCTGCCGCTGACCGAATGGAAGCGTCTGGCCGAGCGCATCACCACGGTGCCTGCGACCGTGAACGTGCATCCCCTGGTCAAGAAGGTGCTGGATGACCGCGCGGCCATGGGCCGTGGCGAAGCCAACATCGACTGGGGCATGGGCGAGCACATGGCCTTCGCCTCGCTCGTGGCTGCCGGCTATCCGGTGCGCCTGTCCGGCGAGGACAGCGGCCGCGGCACCTTCACCCACCGCCACGCGGTCATCCATGACCAGAAGCGCGAGAAGTGGGACGAAGGCACCTACATCCCGCTGCAGCATGTGGCCGATAACCAGGCGCCCTTCACCGTCATCGACTCCATCCTGTCCGAAGAGGCTGTGCTGGGCTTCGAATACGGCTACGCCTCGGCCGAGCCCAACACGCTGACCATCTGGGAAGCCCAGTTCGGCGACTTCGTCAACGGCGCGCAGGTCGTCATCGACCAGTTCATCGCCTCGGGCGAAGTGAAGTGGGGCCGTGTCAACGGCCTGGTGATGATGCTGCCGCACGGTTATGAAGGCCAGGGCCCCGAGCACAGCTCGGCGCGCCTGGAGCGCTTCATGCAGCTGGCGGCCGACACCAATATGCAGATCGTGCAGCCCACCACGGCCAGCCAGATCTTCCATGTGCTGCGTCGCCAGATGGTCCGCCAGTTCCGCAAGCCGCTGGTCATCATGACCCCCAAGTCGCTGCTGCGTAACAAGGATGCCACCTCGCCGCTGTCCGACTTCATCAAGGGCGAGTTCCGCACCGTGATCCCGGACCAGAAGGCCGATCTGGATGCCGCCAAGGTCAAGCGCGTGATCGTGTGCTCGGGCAAGGTCTACTACGACCTGGTCAAGAAGCGCGAAGAGAAGAAGAGCAACGACGTCGCCGTGCTGCGCGTCGAGCAGCTCTATCCCTTCCCGCACAAGGCCTTCGCCGCCGAGCTCAAGAAGTACCCCAACGCAACGGACATCGTGTGGTGCCAGGACGAGCCGCAGAACCAGGGCGCCTGGTTCTTCGTGCAGCACCAGATCCACGAGAACATGCTTGAAGGCCAGAAGCTGGGCTATGCCGGCCGGCCGGCCTCTGCCTCCCCCGCGGTGGGTTATGCCCACCTGCATCAGGAACAGCAGAAGGCCTTGCTGGACCAGGCCTACGCCAAGCTCAAGGGCTTTGTCCTGACCAAGTGATGAATTGCCGCACGGGGGCGGGCGCAGCGCGCCGCCCCCGCTGCGTCGTGCGCCGGACCTCACCCCCGGGAGGTCCGCAACTACGCGCCGCTCCCCTACACGCACCAGAGAACCAAGATGGCCATCGTTGAAGTCAAGGTCCCCCAACTGTCCGAATCGGTTGCCGAGGCGACCCTGCTCCAGTGGAAGAAGCAGCCCGGCGAAGCCGTGGCCGTGGACGAAATCCTGATCGAGATCGAGACCGACAAGGTCGTGCTCGAAGTGCCGGCGCCCGCCGCCGGCGTGCTGGCCGCCCATGTGGTGGCCAACGGCGGCACGGTCGCCAGCGACCAGCTGATCGCCCAGATCGACACCGAAGGCAAGGCCGGCGCCGCTGCTGCCCCGGCGGCTGCGCCCGCTGCTGCAGCCCCTGCGGCTGCCCCGGCTGCCGCCGCCAGCAAGGGCGACGTGGCCATGCCGGCCGCCGCCAAGATCCTGGCCGAGAAGGGCCTGGCCGCCACCGACGTGGCCGGCAGCGGCAAGGATGGCCGCGTGACCAAGGGTGATGCCCTGGCCGCCGGCGCCAAGCCCGCCGCCGTGGCTGCCCCGGTCGCCGTGGCGGCCGCCCCGGCCGTGGCCAGGCCCCTGCCTGCAGTGGCCGCCCCCGTGGCGCAGAACCTGGGCGACCGCCCCGAGCAGCGCGTGCCGATGTCGCGCCTGCGTGCCCGCGTGGCCGAGCGCCTGCTGCAGTCGCAGTCCACCAACGCCATCCTCACCACCTTCAACGAGGTCAACATGGCCCCGGTGATGGAGATGCGCAAGCGCTTCCAGG
>JBJOKP010000408.1:0-3634 GCA_046046045.1 Pseudomonadota bacterium
GCCATCTCGCCCTCGTCCAGCAGGCCGGTGAAGCTGGCCATGGCCGTGCCGGGGCGGCCTAGGCGCAGGGCGGCCAGGATCTGCGGCCGGGTCAGTGCCGGCGACGCGGTGAAGTCCCGCGGCGGCACGGCCAGGGCCTGGGCCGCCTGGGTGCGCGCATCACCGCCGTAGCCATGGCAGAAATAGCAGCGCGCGCGGTAAAGCGCCTGGCCACGCGCCAGGGTGGCCGCTGACGGATCAGGGGTGGCAGGCTCGCTGGCGCCGCCGCCTGCCGCCGTCGCCGTCGCCGCGGCAGCCTGCGCCTGGGCAGGCGGCTGGGCGAGGGCAAACGGCAGCACCGCCAACGCCGGCAGCAGCAACCACCACGGCCACCAGCCGCTGAGCCTGCCGGCGCGGCGGCGCCGGCCCGGCGCACGCGTGACCCCGCGTGTCACGGCGCCTTGGGCGGCGGCGCGGGCGGCGCCCCGGCCAGCACGAACTGCCCTAAGACGTATTCGGCCAGGTCGGCGATGAGCTGGTCGTCGATCACCTTGCTCCAGGCCGGCATCTCGGTGCCGGGCCGGCCGGCATGGATGGCGGCATAGAGCAGCGGCCGGTTCAGGCGCGCCCTGGTGGCCGGATCGATGAAGTTGCGCGGCGGTGGCCGGATGAAATAGGCCCGCGGACCCTGGCCGTCCCCCAGGGCGCCGTGGCAGGTGGCGCATTGGGCCTCATAGAAGGGTCGGCCACGGGCCGAGTCGCCCACCAGGCCCAGGGGCAGCGGCAGGGAGGGATCCAGCGCGGTGGCAGGCACGGGCTGGCGGCCGGGAAGGCTGGAGGCCACGGCAGAGCCCGGCGCCGCGCCGCGCAGATCGGACTCACGCCCGCCATGGGCCTGGCTGCCGGAGACCCGCCCGGCCGCGGCCAGCCGGCTGTCGCCCTGCACGAAGCGCTGCCAGACATGGTCGGCCACCAGCTCGATGTCGGCGGCCGAGAGCTGGCGCGTCCAGCCCACCATGGCCGTGCCCGGCCGGCCGAAGGTGATGGAGCGCACGATGCGCTCGCGGCTCAGCTCGGTCCGCGCCGCCTGGGCGGTGAAGTCGCGCGGCGGCGTGGAAAGTGCGGCAGTCGCCCGGCTGCGGCCGTCGCCCCGGTCGCCATGGCAGACCGAACAGTAGTTGTGATACAGCAGGGCGCCACGGGCCTCCGGAGTGGCCGCCTCGCTGGAGTGGCCCAGCGGCGAGGTCTTGCCGCGCGGCGCCGGCACCTCGTGCGCCTCCGCGGCTGGCTGGGCCCCGGCCGGCGCCGGGCAGACAACGGCGAGCAACACCGTCAGCAGGGCGCCGAATCGGGCCCCCAGGCGACCAGCCCGGCGCAAAGGTCCGGCCGTGAACCAGCCGCTGAGCAGCTGCCGGCAGCCACCCGGGCAATGCCGGGCCAGGACAGGAACAAGGGGGGACGGGTCGGTGTCGGTCACGATGGCTCGAGGGCGCTGGCGTCAGGGCGGGACATGGATGCGAACTGATGCAGACCTCAGATCCTGCCCGGGAGATCATCGCCGAGGCAAGATGCCTGCCCGGCCCGGGGCTTGCGAGCCCGGGTCGCCCACCGCCGCGCCCTGGAGTCTGCCCGTGCCCTTCCGCCCCCTGCCACCTCCCTCCCCGACCGGACTGGCCCCTGCCTGTGAACCCGCAACCGCCGCCGCGCTGGCGCGCCGCCAGGCCCTGCGCGAACTCGGCTGGGCGGCCGGGACCGGTGCCGTCCTGCTGGGCGGCTGCGCCGTGGCACCGCCTCCGGCCGGGCCTGCGCCGGTGTCACGCGAGCTGGTCTTCCCGCCCGGGCCGGAAGAGGCCCGCTTCGTCTGGGAGCGGGTCATCCGCAGCTCCAGCGACATCCTGCCGGCCCAGCCGGGTGACGCCCTGCGCCGCCTGGTCACCGGCGAGCAGCAGGTCGGCGAATCCCTCTCCAAGCCCTATGCGGTAGCGGTGCACCGCGGCCGCATCCTGGTCTCGGACACGGTCTCGCGCTATGTGCGCTGCTTCGACGTGCCGCGCGGCCGCTACAGCCGCATCGGCGACGAGGAAGGCCCCGGCCAGCTCATCAAGCCCATCGGCCTGGATGTGGATGCCGCCGGCCGGCTCTACGTGGCCGACATCCAGGCCCGCGCCGTGCTGGTCTACGACGTCGACGGCAGCTACCTGCGCCGCATCGGCGGGCCGGACTGGTTCACCCGCCTGACCAGCGTGACGGTCGACGCCGCCGGCGAGCGCCTCTATGCGGTGGACATCGGCGGCGTCAGCTCCGAGCACCACCGCGTGCGTGTGTTCGACGCCGTCAGCGGCGCCCATCTGCAGGACATCGGCCGGCGCGGCACCGGCGACGGCGAGTTCAACCTGCCGCGCGACATCGCCATCGGCAAGGCCGGCCGGCTCTACGTGGTGGACGGCGGCAACTTCCGCGTCGTCATCTTCGACCGCGACGGCCGCTACCTCGGCAGCTTCGGCAGCATCGGCAAGCAGTACGGCCAGTTCGCCCGGCCCAAGGAGATCGCGGTCGACCCGCAGGGCAATGTCTATGTGATCGACACCGCCTTCGGCAACTTCCAGATCTTCGACCCCGACGGCGCCCTGCTGCTCTTCGTCGGCAGCCGCAACGAGCGTGACGGTCCGGCGCGCTACATGCTGCCCTCGGGCATCGCCGTGGACGAGGACGGACGGGTCTACGTGGTCGACCAGTGGTACCGCAAGCTGGAGGTCTACCGACCGGCTGCCCTGGCGGCCGGCGGCGGCTTTCTCGGCCGCGCGGCGGCACCGGCAGGCGCACCACCGGCTGCACGCTGAAACCAGCGGCGGGGCCGATCTCTTCCCAGCCGCGGGAGCGCGGATTCCCGGTTTCGGGAGCGGGTCCGGAATTGCGCAGCCGGGTCAGGGCTGCGACCAGGTGTTGCCGGCAGGGCTCAGATGCCGGCATTCCGTCACGTTTAGTGGCATGGAACCTGCAGCTTATGCGATCCTAAGTTCACGGCTGACCGGGCCTGCAGACCGCCATGCAGACGCCCGACCCGGCAGCCGGCCCGCCTGGAGCGCCCATGCCTACCCTGCCCCCCCCGTCCCTGTTCCCAGCAGCTGCCCTGCATCGCCTGGCCGCGCCAGCCGGCCTGCTGGCGCTGCTGGCCGCCCTGCTGTTCGGCGTCTTCTTCAGCGCCAGCAGCACCGCCGGCATCGCCGACACCAAGCACAACCTGGGTTCGGGGGCCGGGCCGGCCGGGCGCAACCAGGCCAGCACGGCCGAGATCTGCGTGTTCTGCCACACCCCCCACGGCGCCGACGTGAACGCCCCGGCGCCGCTCTGGAACAAGCGCCTCGGGGCGGCCGGCACGCCGGCCGGCGGGGGCACCTACGTCACCTACGACACCCTGCAGACGCCGTCGCTGGACGGCACGGTGGCGCCGGTGGGCTCCATCTCCATGGCCTGCCTGTCCTGCCACGACGGCACGCAGGCCATGGACAACATCATCAACGCGCCAGGCTCGGGCGGCTACGACGTCACCGGCGGCGGCAACGACGGCCTGGGCTACACCTGGAGCGGCCCCACGGTGAACGCCGCGGGCCGGCTCTCCAGCGGCGTGGCGCTGCTGGGCACCGACCTCTCCAAC
>JBJOKP010000409.1:0-3634 GCA_046046045.1 Pseudomonadota bacterium
CGCCCTGGCCCGCAAGATCGCCGGCAACGCGCCCATGACCGCCTTCGCCGTGATGCACGCCCTGCCGCGCATCGTCGAGATGAGCCCGGCCGAAGGCCTGTTCACCGAATCGCTCATGGCCTCGGCGGCCAGCAACACGCCCGAGGCGCAGGAGCGCCTGCGCGCCTTCCTCGAAGGCCGCGCCGGCAAGGTGGTCAAGCAGAGCTGAGCGGTCGGCCGTCCCGTTGCCGCCGCCTTTCCTTCCGGTCCAGAACAAGGTCACGTTCCCATGAGCACTCCCTCCGACGTCCGGCCCGCCAGCCTGGGCGGCTGCATCTCGGCCGCCATCCGCCGCGCCGAGGACGGCAGCCTGCGCCTCACCTCCACCGAGGAACTGCGCTGGTTTCCCGAACGCCTGACCGACTGCCTGGAGCAGACCGCCGCCGTGGCGCCGGACCGCACCCTGATCGCCCGGCGTGAAGGGGCTGCGGGCGACTGGCGCCGCATCAGCTATGCCGAGATGCTGCAGCGCGCCCGGGCCGTGGGCCAGGCCCTGGTGGACCGCGGCCTCTCGGCCGAGCGGCCGGTGGCCATCCTGTCGGACAACGACCTCGAGCACTTCACCCTGGCCCTGGGCTGCCTGTGGGCTGGCGTGCCCTATGCACCGGTCTCGCCGGCCTACGCCCTGCTGTCTCAGGACTACGCCAAGCTGCGCCACATCCTGGGCACGTTGACGCCGGGTCTGGTCTTCGCCGCCGACGGCCAGGCCTTCTCGCGTGCCATCAGCACCTGCGTCGGTGCGGACGTCGAGGTCGTGCTGACCCGGGGCGAAGTTGAAGGCCGTCGCCACACCACGTTTGCCGACCTGCTGGCCACCGTGCCGGGCGAAAGCGGCGCCGCCGCCCATGCCGCCGTGGGGCCGGACAGCATCGCCAAGTTCCTCTTCACCTCGGGTTCGACCAAGCAGCCCAAGGGCGTGATCAACACCCAGCGCATGCTCTGCGCCAACCAGCAGATGATCCGCCAGACCATGGCCTTCCTGGCGGAAGAGCCGCCGGTGCTGGTCGACTGGCTGCCCTGGAACCACACCTTCGGCGGCAACCACAACTGCGGCATCGTGCTCTACAACGGTGGCACGCTCTACATCGACGAGGGCAAGCCCACGCCCAAGGGCATCGCCACCACGCTGCGCAACCTGCGCGAGATCTCGCCCACGGTCTACTTCAACGTGCCCAAGGGTTTCGAGGAGATCGTCGCCGCCATGGAGCAGGACGACGCCCTGCGCCTGTCGCTGTTCAAGCGGGTGAAGGCCTTCTTCTTCGCCGGCGCCGGCCTGGCCCAGCCGGTGTGGGACCGCCTGGACCAGCTGGGCGTGCAGACCGTCGGTGCCCGCGTGATGATGCTCACCGGCCTGGGCATGACCGAGACCGCCCCCTCCAGCATGTTCGCCATGGGCGCCAACGTGAAGAGCGGCGACATCGGCCTGCCCTGCCCGGGCGTGGAGATCAAGCTGGTGCCCACCGGCACCGGCGAGTGGGACAAGACCGAGATCCGCTTCAAGGGCCCCAACGTGATGCCGGGCTACTGGCGTGCGCCCGAGCAGACCGCCGAGGCCTTCGACGACGAAGGCTTCTACTGCACCGGCGACGCCGCCCGCTTCATCGACCCGGCCCATCCCGAGAAGGGCCTGGCCTTCGACGGCCGCATCGCCGAGGACTTCAAGCTCTCCACCGGCACCTTCGTGAGCGTGGGCCCGCTGCGGGCCAAGGTCATCGCCGCCGGCGCGCCCTGCGTGCAGGACGCCGTGGTCACCGGCCTGAACCGCGACGACATCGGCCTGCTGGTCATTCCGCGCATCGACGAATGCCGCGCCCTGGCCGCCCGGGCGGCCACCGAGGCCGGCCTCGATCCGGCGGCCGTGGCCCAGCGCCCGGTGCCCGAGCTGCTGCACAGCGCCCCGGTGCGGGCCTTCTTCCAGCGGCTGGCCGACCAGCTCTGGGCGGCCGGCACAGGCAGCGCCAACCGCGTGGCCCGCCTGCATGTGCTGGCCGAGCCGCCCAGCATCGACCGCGGCGAGGTGACCGACAAGGGCTCCATCAACCAGCGCGCCATGCTCACCCACCGCGCCGCCCTGGTCGAGGCGCTCTACGAAGGTTCGGCCAGCGATCCCTTCGTCATCCTGCCCTTCAAGGGTCAGCCGGGCTGAGCCCGCCCGTTTCCTTCCGCCCGCCCTGTTCCGCCCGTCCTCTTCCATCCGTTCCCCGGAGATCCCCGTCATGCAACTTCAAGGACAGACCGCCCTCGTCACCGGCGCCGGCTCGGGCCTGGGCGCCGCCGTGGCGCTCGAATTCGCCCGCCTGGGTGCCAAGGTGGCGGTGCTGGACGTGAACGAGGCCGGCGCCCAGGCGGTGTCGGCCCGGATTGTCGAGGCCGGCGGCCAGGCCCTGGGCCTGCGCTGCGACATCACCGACAGCGCCAGCGTCGAGGCGGCGCTGGACGCTGCCGCAGCCGCCCTGGGCCCGGCCCGGCTGCTGATGAACATCGCCGGCATCGGCGGGGCCAAGCGCATCGTCGGCAAGGACGGCTCGGCTGCGCCGCTGGAAGACTTCGAGCGCGTGGTCAAGGTCAACCTCATCGGCACCTACAACATGACCCGGCTCTATGCCCAGCGCGTGGTGAAGCTGGAGGCCCTGGCCGATGGCGAACGCGGCGTGGTGATCAACACCGCCTCGGTGGCCGCCTATGACGGCCAGGTGGGGCAGGAGGCCTATTCCGCCTCCAAGGGCGGCCTGGTGGGCCTGACCCTGCCACTGGCGCGCGACCTGGCCCAGTACGGCGTGCGGGTGCTCACCATCGCCCCCGGCCTCTTCCTCACCCCGCTCATGGCCCAGCTGCCCGAGGCGGTGCAGGCCTCGCTGGCCGAGAGCATTCCCTTCCCCAAGCGGCTGGGCAAACCCGAGGAGTTCGCCGCGCTGGCGGCGCATATCGTCGCCAACGTGCATCTGAACGGCGAGGTCATCCGCCTCGACGGTGCCGTGCGCCTGGCACCCCGCTGATCCCCCGGTGGCTCGCACCACCGCAGTGCGGGCCGAATAATTCGACCGACCGGTCGGAAATCTACCAATAGTCAAACCACCCCACCCCCGGCACATTGCCGCACCCCTGGAGGACGACCCCATCATGAAACTGCGTATCACCGTTGCCGCTGCCCTGCTCGCCCTGGCTGGCGCCGCTCAGGCCGACATCACCATCGGCGTGAGCCTCTCGCTCACCGGTCCGGCCAACGGCCTGGGCATCCCGATGCAGAACGCCATCAAGCTCTGGCCCGCCAGCATCGCGGGCGAGAAGCTCAACGTCATCATCCTGGACGACGCCACCGACCCCACCAAGGCGGTGCAGAACGCCAAGCGCTTCGTCACCGAGGACAAGGCCGACATCGTCATGGGCTCGTCGGCCACGCCGGCCGCCATCGCCATGGCCGGCACGGTGGCCGATGCCGGAACGCCGCAGTTCATGTTCTCGCCCGCGGTGCTGCAGGCCGGCAAGGACAACTGGACCTTCCGCCTGCCGCAGAGCACGGCCGTGATGTCGCACGCCATCCTGGCCCACATGGCCAAGCAGGGCGTCAAGACCGTGGGCTTCCTGGGCTACACCG
>JBJOKP010000410.1:0-3632 GCA_046046045.1 Pseudomonadota bacterium
CTGCCAACTACCAGGGCTGGGTGATCAGCTCGCCCAACTGGCACTACATGACCACGACTGCGGCGCCGACTGACACCTTCCTGGCCTTGTCGGGCAGCGGCACGCTGATCCGCAAGGCTGATGGATCTGCCTTCCTGTTCGACGGCGCCGACTTCTGGAGTCGCCGCGGCCTGGATGCCAACGGCCGCTTCTACTTCGTGCTGAGCTACAAGGGCAAGCAGGTCTACAACGGCGTGGCCCTCAAGGCCAAGTCCACCTTCACCGCGACCAAGACGCTGCTCAAGCCGCCCTACACCGGTGTGGTGGATGCCGTGGCCATCGCCTTCGACAAGCCTGGCCGCGGCGGTGACTGGGACCAGCTGGCCATGGACAACTTCCGCTTCCGTCCGGCGCCCTGACCGCTCAGCGGGCGGCGGCAGCCGGTCCGTATCATTCGGCCGCTTAGCTCCCACGTCCGCGCGCCCGCCAGCGATCTTCCAGGCAGGCCGCCAGCCCGCCCCGGTGCATGCCGGGGCTGCTGGCGGCCTCGTCGTTTGTGGCGGGCCTGCCGTCCAGCCCCCGCCCGCCCGTCCGCGATGCCTCCCGCCCCCGCCACCCTCAACCCTGCCCAGATGCAGGCGGTCAACCACCTGCACGGGCCCTGCCTGGTGCTGGCCGGCGCGGGCTCGGGCAAGACGCGGGTCATCACCCAGAAGATCGCCCGCCTGCTGCAGACCGGGCTGCAGCCCGAGCAGATCGCCGCCATCACCTTCACCAACAAGGCCGCGGCCGAGATGCGCGAGCGGGTGCAGGAACTGGTGGGCGGCCGGGCGGCGCGCAAGCTGGTGATCTCCACCTTCCACTCGCTGGGCGTGCGCCTGCTGCGCGAGGACGGGGAGTCCATGGGCCTCAAGCAGCAGTTCTCCATCCTGGACAGCGACGACGTGCTGGGCGTGCTGCGCGAGGCCGGCGCCACCACCGACGCCAGGCAGGCGCGCGGCTGGCAATGGACCATCAGCCTGTGGAAGAACCAGGGCCTCAACGCCGCCCAGGCCGCCGGCGTGGCCGACACCGACGACGAGCTGATCGCCGCCCGCGTGATGGCGCTCTACGAGGAGCGCCTCAAGGCCTACCAGGCGGTGGACTTCGACGACCTCATCAGCCTGCCGCTGGAGATGCTGCGCCGCCACGAGACGGTGCGGCGCAAGTGGCAGGAGCGCCTGCGCCATGTGCTGGTGGACGAATACCAGGACACCAATGCCGTGCAGTACGAGCTGCTGCGCGCCCTGGTCGACCATCCGGACGAGCGCCGCCGCCTCTTCACCGCGGTGGGCGACGACGACCAGAGCATCTACGGCTGGCGCGGCGCGACCATCGAGAACCTCAAGCGCCTGCCGACCGACTACCCCCAGCTCACCGTCATTCCGCTGGAGCAGAACTACCGCTCGACCGGCGCCATCCTGGCCGCGGCCAACAACGTCATCGCCCTCAACCCCAAGATCTTTCCCAAGAAGCTGTGGAGCGAGTTCGGCGAGGGCGAGCCGGTGCGGGTGGTGGAGTGCGACAACGAGGAGCACGAGGCCGAGCGCGCGGTGGCGCGCATCCAGGCCATCCGCGCCAATGCCACGGGCGCCCATGCCGGGGCGACCGAGTGGAGCGACTTCGCCCTGCTCTACCGCGCCAACCACATGAGCCGCAAGCTCGAGGAGGCGCTGCGCAAGGCCCAGATCCCGTACAAGGTGTCGGGCGGGCAGAGCTTCTTCGAGCGCGCCGAGATCAAGGACCTGTGCGCCTGGATGCGGCTGTGGGTCAACCAGGACGACGACCCGGCCTTTCTGCGCGCCATCACCACGCCCAAGCGCGGCATCGGCCACACCACCCTGGGGGCGCTGGGCGAGTTCGCCGGCAAGTGGAAGATGAGCATGTTCGAGGCGCTCTTCCAGGGCAGCCTGGCCACGGCCGTCTCGGCCAAGGCCCTGGACGGCCTGCATGAGTTCGGCCGCTACGTGAACCACCTGCAGTACGAGGCGCGCCAGACCACAGGCAGCGAGGCGGCCCGGGCCTTTTTGCTGCAGTGGCTGACCGAGATGGGCTACGAGAAGCACCTCTTCGACAACGAGGAGAGCGAGAAGGTCGCCCAGGCGCGCTGGACCAATGTGCAGGACTTCATCGACTGGGTGGCGCGGCGCTGCGGCGGCGAGATCAGCAACGAGGGCGGCATGACCACCGAGACGGAGACGAAGAGCGTGCTCGACGTGGCCCAGAGCATCAGCGTCATCCTCAGCCTGGCCGAACGCGGCACCGACCAGAACCTGGTGACCCTCTCCACCCTGCATGCCAGCAAGGGCCTGGAGTGGCCGCATGTGGTGCTGATCGGCATCAACGAGGGCCTGCTGCCCTTCTGCGGCGAAGACGAGGAGATGACGCCCGAACGCCTGGAGGAGGAGCGCCGCCTCATGTACGTGGGCATCACCCGCGCCCGCCGCACCCTGGCGGTCAGCACCCTCAGGCGCCGCAAGCGCGGCCGCGACACCGTGGCCGGCGTGCCCAGCCGCTTCATCGCCGAGATGAAGCTGGACGAACGCACCGTCAAGGAAGACCCGCGCGAGAAGCTCAAGGCCCTGCGCGCCGAGTTCGCGGCGCGGGCCGCGGCGGCCAAGGCCGCACCGGGCGCAGGCTGAGACCAGGCGCGCGCCAGCCGCGGGCGGTTTTGCCGCGACACTTCCGCGCCGTAGTGATCTCCGTCCCCAGGCCGACCCCATGACCTCCTCCCACGACCCTTCCGCGCCCCGCTTCCGCCGGGCGGCGCCACCGCCGCGTGATGACGACGGGGAGCGTGGCGGTCTGCGGCATGAGTCCCGCGGCGATGCTCGGGGCCATGACCGTGGCGTTCACCGCGGCGATCCCTGGGGCCAGGGTCGGGGTGATCCGCGCGGCGAGGACCGCCGTGGCCCCCCGCCGGCCCAGCGCCGCAGCGCGCCGCTGCCGGTGAATCTCTCCGAGCCGGACCAGGCCTGCTGGATCTTCCTGCCCTGCGCCGCCGGGGTGGAGCCCCTGCTGGAGGCGGAGATCCGCCGCGTGCTGGCTGATCTGGCCAGCCAGGGCGTGGGTGCAGGCGTTGGCGCGACCGCGGGCCACCTTCTGCACCGCGACCTGAACGCCGTGCGCGGCGGGGTGGAACTGCGCGGCGACCTGGTGACCGCCATGGCGCTCAACCTGCACAGCCGCCTGGCCCAGCGCGTGTTGTGGCAGGTGGCCGATGCGCCCTACCGCGACGAGCAGGACCTCTACGAGCTGGGCTACGCCGTGCGCTGGAGCGACTGGATCACGCCGCGCCAGACCCTGCGGGTGGACTGCACGGCCAGCCGCTCGCCCCTGCGCAGCCTGCATTTCGCCGCCCTGCGCATCAAGGACGCCCTGTGCGATCAGCTGCGCGAGCGCCTGGGCGAGCGGCCCAGCGTCGATCCGCAGCGGCCCGATCTGGCCCTGGTGCTGCACCTCACCGAAGACCGTGCCTGGCTCTCGGTCGACCTGTCGGGCGAGGCCCTCTTCAAGCGCGGCTGGCGCGAACAACAGGGCGAGGCCCCGCTCAAGGAAACTCTGGCCGCCGCCATGCTGGCCGCCGCCGGCTGGCAGGGCCGGGCCGAGGACGG
>JBJOKP010000411.1:0-3624 GCA_046046045.1 Pseudomonadota bacterium
GCGGGCTGGCCATGCGGCGGCGCTGGCGGCGGGCGGGCAGGACAACGGCGCGCCGGGCCTGCGGCCGCATTACGGGCCGGACTACTACGCGGCCTTCGTGATCGACCCGGACGGGCACCACCTGGAACTGGTCTGCAAGCTGGCGGAATGAGCAGGCAGCGCCTGCCCATGCCGCCTCACTCGCAGCGCTCGGTGCGGATGACCGCGCCCTGCTCGACCTCGCAGACGGTGTGGGCGTCGAGCCGGCAGGACCAGCTGACCTTGCCGCGGCGGGTGCTCTGGCGCTCACATTGCCAAGCCGAGACTGGATCACCGGCAGCGCTGCCGGCCTCCGCGGCCGGATGGGCCACGGCGCTGCCGGCTGGTTCGGCGGCGCTGGCGCCGGCCTCCACCAGTCGGGCCTGGCGCATGCGCAGGAGGGCGGGCGCCGAGGCAGCGCCGGCCTGGGCCACCAGGGCGGCGCAGGCCTGGTCGGCCTGGGTCTGGGCGGCGGCGCGGGCGGCCTGTTCGGCCTCGGCCCGGTCGCTGCCGGAGGCGGCCGGCCAGCTGGCCAGGGTGAGCGGGCGCTCGACCGCCGTCCACTGCGGCTGCTCGTCGACCTGGCGCTGGTCGAGCAGGGCCTGGGCCGTGGCGCGGTAATGGCCCTGGGGATAGAGCTGCACGAAGTTGCGCAGCCACTCGCAGCTCTGGGGCGTGCCACCGGGGGTGGCGGACCGGGGCCGGCTGCTCCAGGCCAGACGCTCGGCGGCGGTGGGGCGGTCGCCCAGGCCCAGGGCCGCACAGGTGTCGGACAGCGTGGGCTGGGCCCAGGCCAGCTCGGCGCCGCAGGCGCGTTGCGGCCAGGCGCCAGCGCCCTCCGCCAGACCGGCCTGCAGGCCCAGGACGGCGCCCAGGCTCAGCCCCGCCGCGCCGCCCCAGGCCAGGCGGCGCTGCAGGCGCAGGCGGCGGCCACGCGGGGCGGGCAGGGGGCGCTCGTCACGACGGGCGCGCAGCAGGGCGATGAGATCCAGCAGGAACGGGTCGTCGAACGGGGCGCCGAGGCGACCGCTGCTGGCGCCCAGCAGCGGGCCGCTGACCCAGCCACGGCCCCAGTGGCCCAGATCCACCGCCGCCACGGCCCCGACCATGCCGTCGCCGGGCGGGATCCAGTGCGGCGGCAGGGGCGTGTCGTCCAGCTGCACGGGCAGCAGCTTGCCCTGGACCAGGGCAGCCTCGGCATCGGCCTGCACGAAGCGGCCCTCCACGCCCTGGGTGTGGCGCGACCAGCAGACCACCACGGTGCTGGCTTTCTCCAGATGGGCCTGGATGCGGGCGCGCCAGTTCTCGCCGGCGCTCACGCCGCGGTCCCACCAGACCACCAGGCCGTGGTGTTCCAGGGCCCGCACCAGGCGGGCGGCGCGCAGCTCGTCCTCGCGCTTGTAGGAGATGAAGACTTCGCCGGGCACATGGGCCAGGCCCGCGTCCTCGACATACGGACGGGCCGGCGTCCGGACGGTGGGGGCGGAAGGAGACTCGGGGAACGACATGGGCGACGGCGGTGAGGCGGGGCGCGCGGACCGGCTGGCTGGATGGCGGGCGGCTTGGTCGAGCCTGCGGTTGGCGCCGGCCGGGGCGGGGAGTATGGAGGAAAGCGGCGGCGATACTGCGGCGCCATGCAGGCCATCTTCCAAGTCACCGTGCCGTTTTTTGCCCTGGTCTGGCTGGGCTACATGGCGGCACGGACGGGCAGGCTGCCGCTGGACGCCGTGCCGGGACTGAACGCCTTCGTGCTCTTCTTCGCCCTGCCCTGCATGTTGTTCCGCTTCGGCGCCCAGCTGCCGCTGCGCGAGCTGCTCGATCCGGTGGTGCTGTCGATCTGGCTGCTGTGCGCCCTGCTGGTGGTGTTCATCACCGTCGCGCTGACGCTCTCGCGCCGGGTGGTGATGAAGGATGCCGCCTTCGGCGCCCTGGTGGCGGCCTTTCCCAACAGCGGCTTCATGGGCGTGCCCATGCTCACGGCCATCGCCGGGCCGGCCGCCGCCGGGCCGTTGCTGACCGGGCTGCTGTGCGACATCTTCGTCACCAGCTCGGTGTGCATCGCCCTGGCCCGCTCGCGCGAGGAGCAGTCCACCCTGCCGGCCATCGGCCCGGGCCATGGCGACCACCCGGACACCCATCTTTCTGCCGACTACGGCGCGGCCATCCATGCCGACTACGCCGCCGACTTCCCGGGTGAATACCTGGACCCGCGCGACGAGCCGGCCCTGGTGGGTTATCCGGCCAGCCCGGGGCTGGCCGGCGGCGCGCGCGGCAGCATGGCGGGCGTGGCGCTGCGCCTGATGCGCGCCACCCTGGGCAATCCGCTGCCCTGGGCCATCGCCCTGGGTGCCACGGCCCATGCCCTGGGCCTGGAGCTGCCCGGCCCGCTGGACCGCGTGATCGCCCTGCTGGCCGATGCCGCCACGCCGGTGGCCCTGTTCACCATCGGCGCCGTGTTGTGGCGGGCGCGGGTCCATGCGCTGGAGCTGCAGGAGGCCCACCTCTCGCCGGCCGACGACCCGCCGCCCGACCCCGAGAAGCTGGCACGCAGCCGCTTTGCCATCGCCCGCCATGCCGCCGCCCTGGGCCGCCAGGGCAGCTGGGCCCAGCTGCGGCCCGACCTGGCCGTGGTGGTGATCAAGCTCCTGGTGCATCCGGCCCTGGTCTTCGTGGTGGCGCTGGCCGCCAAGGCCCTGGGCGCCCCGCTCAGCAGCTTCCAGCTCACCGTGCTGGTGCTGGCCGCGGCCCTGCCCAGCGCCAGCAACGTGGCCGTGCTGGCCGAACGCTACCGCGCCGACAGCGGCCGCATCGCCCGCATCGTGATGGGCACGACGGCGTTTTCTTTCCTCAGCTTCAGCCTGCTCGCCTGGGGCTTGGGCATGCAGCCCAGGTAGGCCGCGGCTGTCAAGCGCAGGGCCCATGGGGTTCGGGGTCAGGCAGGCCCGGCCTGGGTGAGTTCGGCGTTGCTGGCTAGCATCGCTTGGACGTGAAACCATCGTCACGCGGCGGTCGGCAGGCCCATGGATGCCCTGGCGCAAAGGGGAGGTGACCGAGGGTGTGGATGATCAATGGCGAGGCGCTATCGTTCGTCACTCCGGTCACCCCAGCCCCTGGTCCGGCCCTTACGTCTCCACTGGCCTGCCTGCACGGGGACCACCCGGTCCGCCCCGCCATGGCCGTGTGACCCGACCGCCCGGACCCACGCCGCATGACCGCCCTGCCCCCTCCATCGCCCCTCCCGCCGCCGGACGCCATGGCGCCTGAGCCCGTCCAGGACAGCCCGGACGCCCGTGTCGCTGCCTACTCCGTGCCGATGGCCGATCCGCGCACCTGGGCCTTCGACCACAACAAAGGCGCCGACGCATCCTCCAGCGATGTGGCCGAGGATGGCCCGAGTGCGGCCGATCTGATGGCCGCCCTCAAGGTCGGCCAGCGCCTGGCGGCGCCATCGGTCGAACCTCCTGCGCCCGGCTCCGGCCCCGCCCCGGCCGAACCCACGCCGCCGCGCCGCCGCACCAGTTCCGGCCGGCCGAGCGGCCGCCTGCAGCAGCAGTTCGAGGGCCGCCTGCCCACCACCCGGCCGCCACGCCGCGCCCAGCGCCCGGC
>JBJOKP010000412.1:0-3614 GCA_046046045.1 Pseudomonadota bacterium
AGCCGAACCCATCGCGGCCCAGCGGCCACCAAGCCGCCGCCCCCCGGTGCGCACGCCGGAAGAAGCCCAGGTGCGCGTCATGAGGCTGGTGCGCCAGACCAGGCAGGCGGAGCAGGCATGAAACCATCCTCGCTCATGGCCAGCCTGTTGCTGGGCCTGACCTTCCTCCTCCAGGCCGCACCCGCGGCCCAGGCCGCCACGCCGGGTGAAGTGCCCGTGGGCGGCACCCTGCGCGAGGCGCGCATGAAGGGCCTCAATGGCGCCGACCGGGCCTTGTCCGAGCTGCGCGGCCAGCCGCTGATCATCAACGTGTGGGCCAGCTGGTGCGGCCCCTGCCGGGCCGAGATGGCCTCGCTGGAGCGCCTGGCCTGGCTGGAAGCCAAGCCGCCGTACCCCACGCGCTTTCGCATCATCGGCATCTCCACCGACGACGACCGCCAGGCTGCGCTCGGCTTTCTCAAGCAGATCAACGCCAGCATCAGCCACTACATCGACCGCCAGCTGGAGCTGGAGCACATGCTGGGCGCCAGCCATCTGCCGCTCACCCTGCTGATCGACGCCCAGGGCAAGGTGCTGATGAAGGTGGTCGGCTCGCGCGAATGGGATGCGCCGGCCCAGCGCGCCATGATCGAGCAGGCCTTTGCCACGGCAGCGGGGGGCGCCAGGAAGAACAAGGCGGCTGCCAACAAGCCGTGATCCAGCGGCCGGCATCGGCGCAGTTGAACCGGCCCCCAGATGGATGATGCACAGGTGACGGCGGGCGCCACCGGCCTGGGTAGCATGGACCACAGCCCGCCGCACCCCACGGCAGGGCACTCGCATCCACACCAGGCCTGCCGCCCATGACGTCGCCCTTGCCCACTGCTGCCACCGCGGCTGCCACCGCCGCCACCCTCCCGCCCGGCTACTTCAGCGCCCCGCTGGCCCAGACCGATCCGCTCATCGCCGCGGCCATTGCGGCCGAGGGGGAACGCACCCGCAGCGTGATCGAGCTGATCGCCTCGGAGAACATCGTCAGCCGCGCCGTGCTGGAGGTGCAGGGCTCCATCCTCACCAACAAGACGGTGGAAGGCCTGCCCGGCAAGCGCTACCACGCCGGCGCGGTGAATGTGGACGTGGTGGAGCGCGCCGCCATCGAGCGCGCCTGCGCCCTGTTCGGCTGCCGCTTTGCCAACGTCCAGCCCCATTCCGGCAGCCAGGCCAACCATGCCGTGCTCCATGCCCTGGCCCGGCCGGGCGACACCATCCTGGGCATGGACCTCAATGCCGGCGGCCACCTGAGCCATGGCGCGGCCGTCAACCTCAGCGGCCAGTGGTTCAAGGTGGTGAGCTACGGCGTGCGCGCCGAAGACGGCCTCATCGACTACGACGAGGTCATCGACCTGGCCCGCCGCCACCGGCCCAGGGTGGTGATCGCCGGCGGCTCGGCCTATGCCCGCGCGCTGGACTTCGGCGCCTTCCGCCGCGCGGCGGACGTGGCCGGCGCCCGCCTGCTGGTGGACATGGCGCACTTCTCCGGCCTGGTGGCAGGCGGTGCCCACGCCGGCCCCTTCCCCCATGCCGATGTGGCCACCACCACCACCTACAAGAGCCTGCGCGGGCCGCGCGGCGCCATCGTGCTGTGGAACGACGAGGCCCTCACCAAGCCGGTCAACAACGCCATCTTCCCCGGCCTGCAGGGCACCCCCTCGCTGCACATCGTGGCCGGCAAGGCCGTCGCCCTGGGCGAAGCCCTGAAACCCGAGTTCAAGGCCTATGCCGCGGCCGTGCTGGCCAACGCCCGCACCCTGGCCGCCCGCCTGCAGCAGCACGGCTTCGACCTCGTGGGCGGCGGCACCGACACCCCCCTCATGCTCGTCGACCTGCGCCGCAAGGGCCTCACCGGCGCCCCGGCCGCCCAGGCCCTGGAACGCGCCGGCCTCATCGCCAACATGAACCCCATCCCCTCCGACGCCGCCGACCTGAAGGTGATGTCCGGCCTGCGCTTCGGCACCTCCGGCGCCACCACCCGCGGCCTGGGCCAGCCCGAGTTCCAGCAGATCGGCGACTGGGTGCACGACGTGCTGGAAGCCCTGCGGCAGCGCCCCGAAGGCGACCCCACCGTGGAAGCGGCAGTGCGCGCGAAGGTCGCGGCCCTCGCGGCGGGATTTCCGACGTATCGGTTTGATTGAAGGTCCGGGAGTCCGGCCACTTGCCTGAATGGCACACCGGCAAGGTGCCATTTCAAACCCGCCTCGGGCTTGCCATGCGCGGCACCTACGCCGCCACCCACCGCAGCAACTCCTTGATGGCAGCCGCATGCAGCACCTCTCCCGTCTGCAAATCCACCGCCTGCTAGGCGATATAACCTAGCCTTGGTTCGATACGGAGCCACCAATACCGATCCTGTGTAGATGATATCAGACAGCAGTCCGCTGCCACCAAGCCCAACCAATTCGGAATCCGGCCTCCTTACTTCGATGTAGCTCTTTCTTCAGCCAATCGCGACGGGGCTTGCGCTTCCTGCATTTGACGCCTACGCTTGTGTCGTTGCATGCAGCAACAAAAAACCTCGTTGAATACACCATGGCACCCAAACAGCCCTAGGAACAGAAATGCCGCTACCAGACCAAAAGGACTATGCAGTCTCGCGTGCAACGCTTCTTACTGAAGGCTTCAAAGGGCTGCTTGTCGTAAACGGTGGGGGGGCTGCTGCATTGCTTGCCTTCATTTCACAGATCGCCGATAAGTCGCCTAAAATGGCCCAACTCTCATTCGTTGGCGTTGCGTTCATGGCGGCCGGCCTCGGACTTGCCCTGCTCGTCCCGTTCTTTAGGTATCACCAATCACACGTGGCGCAAAAGCTCGAGGCGGCAGGAAAGACAAAGGATCTTAAGTCTGTGTATTGGTATCTTTATACGGGTTGTCAATATCTTTCGGTTGTTTTATTTGTGGCTGCATTGGGTTATCTGGTTATTAATGCCTATCCAGTTGTCGCGGAAATTCAGGTTAGGAAGTGTTGAATCCGCTCAGATTGTTAGTCCAGCGGGAACCAGGAAGGCGCCGGCCGCTTTCAAGTGAATCTTCTACTCATGAGGATGTGTCTACTCTTGAAAAACATGTTTCCTTCGATTGCGCGGATCTAGATTACGTCCACTCGATGCTATGCCAATCCGTGATGCTACGCCTGAAGACTCTCTGGAAATATCTGCACTAGTGCAGGCTAGTTTTCGCGCACATGTCGCTGCGGACTGGCAGCCCGATGCGTGCGAGAGATTGCTGCTTGAGATTCAACCTGAGGTGCTTGTTGCCCGAATATTGGACTCGCCAGTCGTACTGTTGTATCAGGGCGGTGGGCGAATACTCGGCGTAATTCTCTTGCGACGGCCTAATCTGGTGCACCTCTGCTTTGTGGCTTCCGGCTACACGGGACGAGGCATTGGCCGTTCGTTGTGGGAGGCGGCGCGGGCACGTTTAGAGGACCGGTTTCCAGAGGTCCGAACCGTGGAACTAAATGCCTCTCCGTACGCGGTGCCCGCGTACAAAGCCTTCGGTTTTTATCCAATCTCCGAGCAGTTGTTACGTGATGGTGCTGTGTTCACGCGAATGGCTTGTTGGTTGCCGGCTCGTGCCAT